>JALZUV010000233.1 GCA_023301245.1 Rickettsiales bacterium | reverse complement strand
TCTTATTAAATAAATAAAAATTAATTAATTTAAATGTTCTTATTTTTTTTTTTAATGTTGTGTGTTTCGATTTTGATGTTTTTTCAAACCTAAATTACTTTCTTCCCAGCAGTATGTAGACTTGAACGCGATGTGGGTGTCGCGTGAATTCAAACCTTAGCCCGTTCCGGAGTAGCGTACCTACTATTTCATACCGGTACCCGGAACTTCTGTGAGTTATGTAACACTTTCATACCCGTACCCGGAAATTCTGTGAGTTCTGTAAGGCATTCATACCCGTACCCGGAACTTCTGTGAGTTCTGCAAGCCCGTGGCACAAAACCCGGGGTACAGGTACAGCCTTTCTATACCCTACAAAGAACTTGTGTAAGTTCTGTAAGGCATTCATACCGGTACCCAGAACTTCTGTGAGTTCTGTGACACTTCCATAACCGTACCCGGAACTTCTGTAAGTTCTGTAAGACTTCCGTACCCTTACCCTAAATCTACAAACCCTACAGAACATTACCTTGCAATATTGCATATCGATGAACTGTTGTTGCCACTGCTCAAACAGCATCGTTGCTACCAGTTATGATGCCATATCCGCCTAAAGTCCGGACCGTTTTGGCGTAGAGCGACGAGATAGATACGGTATTATGACTTGGTCGTATTTGAATGCCCTTCTATAGTGGGCGAGCTGCAAACACCAGGATATGGCCCGAACGCCGTCTCATCAAAACATGTATAGACGCCTTGTTGGACTTACTGTAGTACCTCTCCCTGTTGTATCGACTGTATAAAAACCTTCACAGAGTATTCGTGCCACAATCCCAACAGCACCCACCTCTCCCGCTCTCCGTTTTGAATTCCTCCCTCCCGCGTCCCTCCCGCGTCTGACCCGACTGCACCGACACCTCAGGTGGTAGGCAAGACCATCGAGCTACCGCCGCCCACGTCTACCCTTCTCAAAGACGACAGATCCGACGACAGCTTCGTCACCGAGCCGCCCGCCTCTACGCCGCCTTCGCCTAGCGGCCAGGCCGACAAGGAAGCAACCGCCTCAGCACCGCCGTCGACTAGCGGCCAGGTCGAGCAGGCGGCCATCGCCGAGGAGTTCGTCGCGGATGCTCTTGGCAGAAACGACCACGAGTGCTCGGGTTCTTCTAAGCCCCCGCCCCTTTCCTCGTCGGACGAAGAGGGGTCCATGTCACCGCCCACGCCGCCGCTCTCATCGCCATCGGCTTCCTCCATCGACGACTCGCCGCTTGCATCGCTCACTGAGCCGACGACGCTGGTACTGCTGCCCCCTGCAATCGTCGATGAGGTCGTGGTGGATGGCTCTACTGACAGCAGAAACGACGCCGACTCCTCCTACGGTGACGACTCCTCGACGACCTGCAAGCCTCCACCTCTTTCCTCTTCAAGCGAAGAGGGGTCTCCGGCATCGCCTACGCCGCCGCCGCTAGTACCGCCGCCACCGCCGTCGTCTCCGAGCACCTTCTCGGTGAACCCGCTGGGAGAAATGTTCTCCCCCCCCCTGGACCAGCCCGGAGTCACTGCCGTCATCACGGACATCCTCTGCTCAAAAAGGGTGACGAACGACCGCCGGAAGGCCGTGAGGGTGTTGGCGGAGCTGGAAAGCGGGTGCATGTGCGGGGAAAACATGGAATGGGTGGTCAGGGGGTTGAGGACCCTTAAGGCAAAGAGGGAGCTGAAGCAGCGTCACGGCGGGCTGGTCTTCAGGGGGCCTCGATATGGGGCTCCACTGTATAAGACGGGTAATGGAGTTCGCCGGCTGCTGCGTGGGGTGAGTTTGAGTGTCGTATCGTGCGGTTGTCAGGAATGCATGCCGTACTTTAACAAACTCGTTATATTCCACGGTCAGGACTCGGTAGACTAGCGAAACCTGGGTATCTGTTAATTTTCGTTTTCCTCCCTCTCCCATATTTTGCGGCAGTTTTTTGCGGTGGTCGTTTTGTGGCCTGCAGGATTTACGGCGGAAGAAAGCATGGTAGAGTTTTGAGGCGTGTTATTATTTTGCTATGATAGGGAGTGGACACTATTGTATGAGCTATATGAGCAGCCGATATTTTCCAGCAACCCCTTCACGCAAGTCGTGTTGGCAACAAACAAAAATAAGCAATAGTTGATTCGATTGTATTACGTAGGTGATCGATTCAACCCATCACCAATCAAATCATGAAGGCCGAGATGATTTTATTTTTTTTGTGTACATCGTATGGTTTTCGTTATTCATTATTCGCCGGACGGGTAAAGTTTAGCTCGTTTATTACTGCACTATACACCAAGATATGTTTAACTCAAATTCCAAGTGAGTTGTTACAAAACCGGGGGTGCAATCCTTAAGAGGGGCAGTCCTTACCCACGTTTATGGGGACAAACTACTTGGAAATAGTGTAGGTTCATTTTTACCAGTAGTAAAAAAGGTAATCTCACCACACTTCCACATCTGTGTCGTGCGTCCATTTTGAACTCGGTTGGTTGTAGATGTATGATAACTTCCTGTCGCTTCGTACACTTACCCATCTCCAACTATCCTATAATACCACATCATTGTTATCATCATAGTCAGTCCTCGCCATTCTAAGCGCGCACCACAACACCTCGGCCGCTCGTTCGTTTCCGTTGTGATTCGTGCCATATAACCTCCGAATATTCCAGGTTGCTAAAAAGCATGGAGCCGGGACAAAGTTCGTGGTTTGCGCCTTATCGAGCTCGGGTATTGCGACCGACAACGTGAAGATGGTCACCGGCATCATCTCAGCTCCATCAGCACAAGCACCAGCCCCCGCATCGGGTGCAGCCCGCGTCGAACCGGTGATAGACGGCGATGTGCCCGGACTCGAAGACTGGTCCAACATCCGCGGCAACCTCGACGACGGGTGTCGGCTGTGGGCTTGGGTATATTAGGGGGGATGTGTCCGCCCTAATATACGGTCGGTCGGTCGATGAGTAGAGTCATACAGTTGTATGAATGGGGAGATATTGTCGGTCTGTTTGTTTGCAAGGAGAGTTGTGATTGGTGGAAACTCCCAGGTCGACTGGTGTCGTCATAGAGGGTCGCCTCGAGTATTCTCTATTCTCTATGCTTGTGTGCTGATGTGACCGTAGAATGTCGAGCTCCAGGGCTACTTGGGTTAGGTTGGGATGTTTTTGGGATGGGTTCGGTCGGGGCTAGGTTTGAGCTGGGGTTGGGTTGGTGTGCGGCAGCACATAGGCGGGTGGATCGGGTGGGTGGGTCGACCATGTAGTGACACGGCGGACAGAGCTGCTTACGCTGGTGTTGGGTTGCCTTACTCTGAACGAGTGTTTGGATAAACAACGCCAGGTATGATGTAGTACCGGAATTAAGTGAAGTTAACGTAATTTGTGTACCTTCCTTGTTGATTTTCTTTTGGGTATGAGGGATGAAGATATGAGCTGGACACTGTCGGAGGGAATAGTTAGTAATTACACCTCTTGGTATAAGTTAAGTCACCGTAATTTTGTTGCTTCCTTGTTTTGATATTCTTTGGGGTTTTTTTCTTCTTATTGGCGACGTGGGATGGAGATTTGAGCTGGATGTTGTTGGCGGGTAAATATAATATAACGATACCTGGTACGATATAATAATGCATACTTCGAAATGATGCTTCCTTGTCTACATTGGTGTGGCAATGGCTTTTTTTGTCGTTGTCGACTTTTGCCGCAACCTAACCGTCCGATATGAGGACATTCATGATGATGATAATGACAATGATGATGACAAAGACGATGATGATGTTGATATGGTGATGATGGTGTTAATATTGTGATGATGGGGTCGATGCCAATGCAGCGCGCGTAGGTCTTCTCGTCGACTACATATCTTATGGAATGCAGACTCCATATTCCAACAACCCTAATATTCGATGTAAAGTTAACGCTACATCGTAAAGCTTCCTTGTCTGATTTCTGACGGATTCTCTTCTTCCTACTGGTTATAAGTAATCGATGTTTGAGTTGGACATTGTCGGAGCTCAGAAACAAAAAAAGAACAGACTACAGTAATAATACACGAGAATGCAATTGCAATATGGCAATATCCATGACAGTACTAAGCAGAATGATAGCCAACGAACGGCAGCAGGACAGAGAAAGACATTTCGTGCCCGCAGTTTTCCAGATATTTCGCACATTCGTCTATTGTTTCCTCTTCTATCGGATTTGTATTTCAATAAAACATGCTGCGAATAAAACTTCGACCGGTCAGTTTTCCGAGAAAATAAGACTGACGTTATCATCCATGGCCAATTTTCCTTTTTTTCTTTTTTTTTTTCCGAAAAGTGACGTAACGGTTTCGGATGACGACAAAGGTCGACCAAGGATTTCCCACCAACCAAAAATTAAAACCGAAAAAACTGACCAATCAGAAGATTGCGGGCACGAAATGTCTACTACTACTACTAATACTATTACAGTACAAAAAGCGACAGTGACACTGTACGACACTACGATGGCGGGGGCGGCATTGCGGCGAAGTCACAGGTATATATATATATATATATACATCTGTCTCAGATATAACCCTAATAAAAATTAGGTTCGTTCCCGCGGTGCGCGATAAGCTTGACGCTGCTCAGCATTTATTATTATCGTTTCTAGAATTGCTGCAAATTACGGTCCGCGTACAACGTGGCATTCTCATTTCACGAATGAACGACGTTAGCAGGGACTGTGAAATTAATTGCACTCACGTGCGCTCATTTATTAATTTTATTCGCCTCAACGAGCGAATGAATGACCTATCGTAGCACTTATCATGAATTGCCGAGCCGCTTCCCCCAACAAGGCGGTCATAACGCTCTGGCACCCATACTGTGGAGATCACCCCGCTATATTGCCTGTGAAACGTGCATGGCGTGGCATGGCGTGGCGTGGGGGACTCATGCGTTTATTTGGTCCGCGTACAACGTGGTATTCTCATTTCACCAATGAGCTCATGAACGACGTTATCTCGCTTGGCGGGACTGTGAAATTAATTGCACTCACGTGCGCTCATTTGCCAATTTAATCGTTTAACAATCAGCCGTGGCCTACGACAACCTACGTAAACAATGGAAAAGCTCGTAAACAAGTCTTGGATCTCATGGTTCACCGGCAATGTGGCAGTCACAACATCAAATCTCCGTGTATGCAAGACGATCGCACCAAGACTGGAGTTAAAGTATATTGTAAAAAATCCCCTCAGCCTTGGCGCACGAGCGGTACCGTAAATGGCAACACCGGTCGAGCCGAGTACCGTCGACGCCAAACAGGCGAAAAGTTCGGATACACTCATAAAGTTAACGGTGCCTACATCGAATCCTTCGCAACTAATCGATGGATTGCGACATACAACATCTGGCTTCTTTCAAAGTTTAATTGCCCCCTGTATATTGCGGCATGTTTTTGGGGATTACGTCGTCAAAACGAGATTGTCATCTTTAACTAGAAACCGGATTACGGACATTACATTATCTGGGCGGCCTACGGTAAAGTCTGACGAGTACGTAGGAGGCGTTGTTACGGACATGCAATGGTCTGAGCGGTCTTCGGTTTGGTTTGACGGCTACGTAGGCGGGGTGGTTAGATCGTATCGTGCATATGGCACGAGGTCTTCTACACGACGACGTCGTATTGTTCGGTTCGGTATGATATGACTTGGAAAGCTTACGATACGACAGGATTGCATTTTTTTACGACAACGTCGTAAACTGGTCGTGAGCATTACGGAAGGGCGTCTATTATTTAGGGTGGGTATTTGGGGTCCGGTAAATCCCGTGTGGTTACGTCTAATTGGGTACGTGCCGTATGAGGACTTTACGGGCGTGACGTGAAGGAAATATTCCTTCGAAGAGCGCGCCGTTAATGAATTTCGTGTGGACAAACGTGAACATTGGTATACTAAAATTATCCACCATTTTAACAAATCCTGTGTTACACGCCATGCCCGTTTTAAACGGAAGCACACTGCGTTATTTATGCATTTTACGTCTGCACATTGCGTTATCTATGCGTTTTACGTCTAAATGGTATCATACCGTTTTGTTATATCCGCATCATTAATGTCTTCTGTATGATTGTCTACATCGCACATTGTGTGTTGTCACGACGTCACGACATTATTGTAATCCCAAAACAGGACAACCCTTCCCTTAGATGATCTTGGACTCGCGTTCATTTAGCGTTGCGGCGTCAGCCGCAGAAACCTTGTATATTATAAAAACTTATAAAAACACTCCAGCTGTGAGATCGAGGATTTCGTCGAAACTCACTTCCCAAGTTGTGTGTGATACATCGATCGCGCGTTTTACGTTTTTTTTTTAAATGTCTTCATGAAGGGTATATGCCAGCGACTCCCCTTCTTAGTACTAGCGAGTACCAGGGTCAAAAGTATGATACGTAGACGATTTGTCGATAATCAATCTGTGCACGGAAACTATATAACCCGTTTATGAGGGGAACAAAATCTGAGCGCTGTACGAGAACATAACAGTCGTAATATTGTTCAGGGGGAAGGGTGTTATAAATAGTTTCAGGTCGCATAATGAGTAG
>JALZUV010000232.1 GCA_023301245.1 Rickettsiales bacterium | reverse complement strand
TCGCACATTTTGCGAATATCATCGTAATATTTATCGTCTTTATTCAACACTGCCGTATTTCCACGCGGCAAAATATAAGCGAATAGGCGCAGCTTAGCCTCGTAATAATCTTTCTCGGTTTTATGGTAATCGAGATGATCGCGGCTTAGGTTAGTATAGGCGGCGGCGGTCAGCTTCACCCCATCCATCCGATGTTGATGCAACCCATGCGATGATGCTTCAAGCGCCACGGCTTGTGCGCCCTTTTGTTCAAGATGCTGCAAGGTTTGATGCAGCAACACAGGGTCGGGCGAGGTGTTAATGGCAGGAACATCTAGCCCCTTAATGCTATTAGTGCCAAGACCCATCGTGCCAATGCTGGCGGCTTTCGCCCCTTCAATTTCCAACAATTGACGGAAAAACTCTGCGGTCGAGGTTTTACCATTTGTGCCAGTAACGGCCACGGTTTTTAAATTTTCCGTAGGGTAAAAATAACCTGCCAATTTCGCGAGCATTTTACGTTCATTATCGGTGGTGAGATGGACAACACCTTTAAGCGGCTCCACATCATCGCGCGTTAGCACCGCAGTCGCACCCGCTTTTTTAGCGGCAGGAATATAAGTCTCGCCATTTTGTTCGACCCCGCGAATGGCGGCGAATAACACCCCTTTTTCAACGGCGCGAGAATCGGCAGTGAGGGAGGCCAGCTGCTCATCTGTGCGGCCTGCATCCACCCGCTTTAAAACGCGGGGGAAGGCTTCAAGAAGTTCAGATATTTTCAGCATAAAGACAAGACTATGCAACTCTTTGTCTTTACGCAAGCACACGCAGCAAAAGAAGCGAATGAGCCGCCTAAATTTCTAAGGTTAGACCTTCGCGCGCCACAACACCGCCATTGGGGCGCATTTCGGCTAGAGCTTCAGCGACACCATCCATAAAACTATCGGTGTGGCTTGGGTCGTGGTGGAATACGGCTAGCTGCTTCACATTGGCCGCGTCGCAAAGGCGCACGCCTTCTTGCCAAGTGGAGTGCCCCCACCCCGTAAAGCTAGGGAATTCACCATCCGTATAAGTGCAATCGTAAATGACTAAGTCAGCATCTTTAATCAGCCCCAAGATATTTTCATCAGGACTACCAGGTGTGTGTTCCGTATCGGTTACGTAGCAAATGGCCTTGCCATCATATTCTACGCGGTAACCTGTTGCGCCTTCAGGGTGGTTAAGTGGTGTGGTTTTGAGCGTCACTTTATCGCTCAAATCAAAACTTTCGCCTGCTTCAAAATCATTCCAAATAATGGTCGCTTCTAATACATCAACACTAATGGGGAATAAAGGTGAATCCATCACGGCTCCCATCACGCTTTTTAAGGTACGGCCACGCGGCTTTAAATGCCCCGCCCACATTTTTAAACGGCTTTGGGAAGAATAAGCAGGTTTGAAAAACGGGAAGCCTGACACATGGTCAATATGGGTATGACTCATAAAAATATCGTAATTTAAATCGCCTGATAATTTATCGCCTAGGTTTTTCAATCCTGTGCCTGCGTCAAAAATAAGATTAAAATCGCCGCAATTCACCTCAACACAGGAGGTGTTACCGCCATATTTCAGCCTATCAGCAGAGGGGCACGCAATAGATCCGCGCACTCCCCAAAAGGTCACTAAAAATTTATCATCGTCTGACATAGAACAACCATAGGTAATGATTATGAAGTTTTTATTAAACTAAACAGAAAAAAAACACCGCACAAGGCGATGTTTTTTAAATACGTGATGAGAATGCGACTATGCGTCTTTTTTCTCTTCCTTATCAGCACCAGTATCACCAAGGAATGCAAATTTATTCTTAAATTTCTCCATTTGGCCGGTTTTCTTAAAGTGAACACCACCTACCCAAGCTGGGTGAGTTAGCGGGTCAATATCCAAGCGAAGCTCTTTTTGACCAAGCGTTGAACGCGTTTTAAATTTAGTACCATCAGTCATTTCGACAGTAATTTCTTCGTATTTTGGGTGGATGCCTTTTTTCATGACAAGCTCCTTATGTTTCATAATTGGCGGTTGATGTATCGCGTAATCACCTTGCAAGCAAGCGAAAAAATGACTAGATTAGCAGGTATGAGAAAGATCCTAGCAATATTTATCCTTCTTGGTGTAACAGCATGTGCTACCAACCCTTATACGGAGCATTACCGTGCCAACGGTACATTGCATCCTGAATTATTAGCAAAACATCGTACAGAGTGCATTGTGCTTGGCTTTAAAGATGACACTGACGCGCTGGCTGAATGCCGTAAAGACCTCGCCCAAGACTGGAAATATAACCTCGAAGAGAACCGCCGCGATCGTTATAACAGCCCAAGCTTTGGCATTGGTTATGGTTTTGGTAGCCGCAGTGGTGGCAGCTTTGGTGTTGGCAGCCGCTGGTAATTAGCGAGTCTGACGAATCATCTCGCCTGCAATCATTGCAGCAGAAACCGCAATATTAAGCGAACGGCAGCCTTTTTGCATTTCAATGAGCACACGTTCATGCGCAGCAGCATGAACTTCCTCTGGAACGCCCGCACTTTCGCGTCCCATCAATAAAATATCATTTTTTTTATAATTTATTTTCGCATAAGGCTTAGCGGCCTTCGTGGTAGCAAGAATTATCCGATGTTCCGCATTTTCTTTTAAGAACTCTTCCCATGAAAAATGGCGGATAAGCTGGGCTTTATCGACATAATCCATCGCCGCGCGACGCATTTTTTTCTCGTCTAGCGGGAAGCCACAAGGCTCGATAATATGCAGCTTTACGCCCATACAGGCCGAAAATCGTATCAAGGTTCCTAAGTTTTGCGGAATATCAGGTTGAAAAACTGCGAGCTGCATCTTATTAGTGTTCCATCTATTATAAAATCATCATTGGATTGACGCATGAGCACTAAGAGCGCAAGTACTAAAAAAACCGAAGAGGGCGAAACTCGCCGCGACTTTATGGTATTAACCGCTGGGGCGATGACCGCTGTCGGCGCAGGGGCATTTATTTGGCCTTTCGTCAACAGCATGAACCCTGCGGCAGATACATTGGCACTGGCTTCAACCGAGGTTGACTTGGGAGCGATTGCCGAAGGGCAAAGCATCACCATCAAATGGCGCGGTAAACCCGTATTCATTCGCCATCGCACCGCACAAGAGATTTCGGCGGCAGAAGCGACCGATATGGCTGAACTTCCAGACCCACAAACGGATGATGAACGCGTGACCGAAGGTAAAAAACAATGGCTTGTTATGGTCGGTGTTTGTACGCACCTTGGTTGTGTACCACTTGGCGAAGCAGGCGACTTTGGCGGCTGGTTCTGCCCTTGTCACGGTTCGCACTATGATACAGCAGGCCGTATTCGTAAAGGCCCCGCACCCACCAATTTGGCGGTTCCTGAATACGCATTCTTAAACGACACACGCATTAAAATCGGATAGAGACTCATGGCACTAAATCACAAATCTCCTTATAAGGGCTGGGTCGGCTGGATTGACGAACGCCTACCCGTTATCTATGCGGCTGATAAAGTGGTCGGCACACGCCACCCTACGCCGAAGAACCTCAATTACATGTGGAACTTTGGTTCGCTTGCGGGGATTTGCTTAATCGTGCAAATTCTAACGGGGATTTTCCTCGCCATGAATTACACTGCCCATACTGAAATGGCCTTTGATTCGGTTGAACGTATCATGCGTGATGTAAATTACGGTTGGCTGATTCGCTACATGCATGCGGTTGGTTCTTCGATGTTCTTTATTGTCGTCTATATTCATATTTTCCGTGGGCTTTATTATGGCTCTTACAAGGGGCCGCGTGAGGTTCTCTGGTGGATGGGCGTAATTATTCTCATCTTAATGATGGCCACTTCCTTCATGGGTTATGTACTTCCATGGGGTCAAATGAGCTTCTGGGGTGCGACGGTAATTACCAACTTATTCTCGGCCTTCCCTGTGGTAGGCGAGAGTAT
>JALZUV010000231.1 GCA_023301245.1 Rickettsiales bacterium | reverse complement strand
GCGCCATTTTTTGAGATGCCAGCGACCTTACCATGCGAAAGCACTTGGTTGGCGAAGTCATCGTAACTATCAACATGCTGCACTAACTTGCCGCCTGTTTTAACAACGATAAGCTGCATACCGCCAGAAATTCCGAGCATGGGGATTTTGCGAGTATTAAGCGCATAATCGGCCATCATTAGTTCGGTTTGAAAGCGCACATCCATGGGAGGTGCAAGCTGCGTGTGGCTGTCGACCTTCGTGTCATGATAGGCAGAAGGGGGGATGTCATAGATGCTACCGGGCAAAATTACTGCATCGACGAAGGTGAGTTTTCGTGTGATATATTGCAGGTGTAATCGGGTTGCCGTGGCAATCGCTTGATCAAATTCGCGCACTTCATCGAGGGAAGAGGCCTTTTTAATACGATTAATATCGGCTTTGGTTAAATCTTGTGATGCTAGTAAGCGCGGGCTTAAGAATCGAGGGATAATCATCGGTTTAGCGCCAGATTTCTTGATTAAATCGAGCACCTTTTTTGCGCCTTGTGGGTGATTGTCTTCTATCACTGCGATACGCGGTTGATACTGCTTAAGCTGTTGATAATCTGAAATAACATGTCTCACCATTTTAGAATCCCCTTTGTGGTTTTTTGTGGGCGATGTGCCCCGTTACTAACTACAATAGCAAGGCAATATTACACTTACGTGACCGAAATATTAAAGATATGTGACAGCTCATCCGCTGCGCTGTTCTCCGACTATCTTTCACCCTGTAACGAATGAGAAATAATAATGAATGATAAAATTATACAGACTGCGCGCGGCTGGGTTGGTACACCTTTTCACCATCAAGGACGTTTAAAAGGCGTGGGGGTTGATTGCTTAGGTTTGCTTGTTGGCATTGCACAAGAACTCGATTTACGTGATGAAAACGGCGTGCCGCTTATCAACCATGATGCGCTCGATTATGGGCATTTGCCAGACGAGCAACGCTTGTTTGCGAGTTTGAAGAAACATTGTAAAGGTGCGCGGATATTGCGCGCAAGCCTAATTGGGTTATTTAAGGTAGATGGTTCGGCGCGGCATTTGGGGGTGATAGGCCAACAGAAGGGGTATCTCACCCTTATCCACGCTTATGCTCCTGCGCGACAGGTGGTGGAGCATCGGCTTGATGAGCAATGGGAGAGAAAATTAGTGAAATTATTTCGCTTTAAAACTTAGTAGTTCCAGCGCCAAACGAGGCCACTTGACCAGTCTTTGTCTTTATGTTTACCGCCAGCGATACAGAGGGAGGCTTTTTTATCTTGGTATAAAATACGTTCGGCAATGACTTCGCGATGACGTTTCTTGACCTCAAAATGAATTCTTTCCGTATCTTCTACATCCGTAATACGGGCGAAGGTACGGTAATGGTTGTTCCTTTCTTTCGAGACATACAAGCTCATACCATCACCGCAAGCGGTGAGTAGAAGTAAGGATGATACAACTGAAAGTATTTTCAACATACTCTCACTATACCAAATGATTATTAAAGATTTGTTAAGGTATTGCGACTATATGCAGAAAAAATGCTGTTTAACGTCGTTTTTTGTTTGGTACAGAAGTTCTGGTATCTTCTTTTGACTTCACATCAGACAGATGTTCTGCTCTTTTTTCCTGCCACTGCGTGCGTGCAGCAGATGATTTGAACGAGTTAGGCTCCATCCAAACAGTCACGCTAGAAGGGTATTTTTGCGCAGCACCAGAAGCGGCATCTACAATAATGCCAATTCCGCCACCAAGAAGAATATTACCAATGGTAGCGCCAGCAAAACCTTCTTCAACGGTTACGGTTTCAGTTTTAAAGCCTGCTTTTTTACATGTAACCACCATGGGACCATCACCCTTTGTGACGGTTGCACTGTTCGGAGTGTCCCTCACGTAATATTTATTACCTTTCGAATCTAGCAAGTCGCAATTAGCGCCTTCCGCTTCGGGCGTGATGACGGTGAAGCCTTGCGAGGTTCCCGTCATAATAGTCGAGCAGGCAGAAAGCATGGTTGCGGCAAATAATACTACGGTCGTTTGTTTCATCATGATGGGGAATCTCCTGTTTGGTTGAAAAAACGAATAACATTTATCAAAAAATATTTCAACTATGGAAAGAATTTAGCTATGGCATCAGTAATTTTAAGCGCTGTTGGCGCAACGATAGGCGGCGCGGTGGGTGGCCCTACAGGGGCAGTTATTGGCGCGCAACTTGGTGCGGCCATTGGTGGGCAAATTGACCAAGCCTTATTCTCAAGCGACATTCATCGCGAGGGTGCAAGGTTGGAAGATTTGGCCGTTCAAGCTTCTAGCTATGGCGGGTCAATTCCTATTACTTATGGCTCGGTGCGGCTGGGCGGCAATGTTATTTGGGCGCGCCCGTTAAAAGAAGTCGGCACGAATGTTGAAACTGGCGGCAAGGGAGGCGGTTCTAGCAGCGCCACTAATTACACATATTTTGCCAGTTTTGCTGTCGCCATTTGCGAAGGTGAAATTGATAATATTGAACGCATTTGGGCCGATACATTCCAGCTCGATTTGTCGCAAGGCACTTACCGCATTTATAAAGGTAGCGAAGACCAACTGCCTGACCCGCTGATTGAATCATTCGAGCAAACGAATCTTACTCCTGCCTATCGTGGGATGGCTTATATTGTGGTGGAAGATTTTCCGTTGGCAAGTTTCGGCAATCGCATTCCTAATTTCACATTTGAAGTTACGCGCAAGGTGCTGCCCGCCGAAATTGATGGCGAACCGTTGGAGCATCACATTAAAAGCATGATGATGATCCCTGGTTCGGGCGAGTTCGTTTATGACGATATCGTGCATTATAAAGAGTCGGGGCAGTCGGTGTTTGAAGAGTTTCTTCCCGCAGGTTATCGCGCGGCGGTGAACCTCCATAATAACCAAGGTGTCGCCAATGCATTAGTGTCGATTGATCAAATGTTAGAAACCTGCCCTAACCTTGAATGGGTAGGAGTGGTAGTTACTTGGTTTGGCGATAATTTGGATGCGGGTAATTGCACTATCAAGCCAGCGGTGGAGTTTAAAAATACAGCGCGCACCCAACCCAGCCAATGGGGAGTGGCAGGCTATGACCGCAACTCGGCACCGCTCATAACCCTTGTCGATGATGTGCCGCGCTATGGGGGAACGCCGTCTGATTCTAGTGTTATGCGTTATATTGATGCATTAAAAGCCAAGGGGTTAAAGGTGATGCTTTATCCGATGTTCTTTATGGATGTGGAGGATAAACCATGGCGTGGGCGTGTATCTGGCAGCCCTGCTGATGTCGCAAATTTCTTCACAAAAGCTGAGGGTTATAATGAATTTGTAAGCCATTACGCTAACCTCACAAAAGATAAGGTGGATGCATTTGTTATTGGCTCGGAACTGGTTGGCCTTACCGCCGTCAATGATGGTGCAGCCAGCAGTAGAAACTTCCCCGCAGTTGATGAATTGGTTGTTCTTGCGGCCTATGTTAAAAGCATCATGGGGGCGAATACTCAAATTACCTATGCAGCCGATTGGAGTGAATATCACCATGCGGATGGCGGTTGGTATCACCTTGACCCGCTATGGGCATCGCCCAATATCGACTTTGTCGGCATTGATGCCTACTTTCCGCTGACCGATAAACCATCAGACAGTATTAGCCTAGAAGATGCCGTTGAGGGCTGGACAAGTGGCGAGGGGTGGAGCTTCTATTATACAGATGCACAGCGCATTAGCACCGCGCCATTATCCCAAGAATATGCATGGAAAAATATCGACTGGTGGTGGAAAAATACTCACACTAACCCCGATAGTAATAGCACCGCATGGGTGGGGGAAAGTAAGCCGATTTGGTTTACCGAATATGGTTTCCCTTCGGTTGATGGCGCGACGAATCAGCCAAATGTATTTTATGACCCCAGCAGTTCCGAAAGTTTCTTCCCGCGTTTTTCGCAAGGGCGGCTCGATAATTTATCGCAGCGTATGGGCTTACTTGCCACCGAAATGCAATGGCAAAATTCCACCATGATTCCGCAGCGTTTCGTTTGGACATGGGATGCGCGCCCTTACCCTTATTGGCCTGATTTAAAATCTGTCTGGGCCGATGGAGACCTATGGAAAACAGGGCATTGGGTCAATGGAAAGCTCGGCGTTTCTGGCCTTGCGGCTATCGTGAAAGATTTATGTTTACGCTCTGGCTTATCCGAATCTCAGGTCGATGTTTCACGCTTAGAAGGCACGGTGGATGGTTATATTCTTATGACGCAAAAATCTATCCGCGCGGCGTTAGAATCGCTGATGGGTGCATATTTTTTCGATGTGGTTGAGTCAGATGGGCGTTTAAGTTTTGTGCCACGCGGTGGCGATTCGCAACGCAATTTATCGCAAGATAATCTGCTGCCAAGCGATAACCAAGATAGGCGAAGTCTCGTCACTATCAACCGTATGCAGGAGGTTGATTTGCCGCAACAGGTGAGTGTTATTTATCTTAACCAAGCCACCAATTTTCAAACAGGGCATCAAATGGCGCAACGAGTGGATGTGGTTAGTCAGGAAAAGGCGACCCTAAATTTTCCGCTCGTTATGGGGCAGGGGCAAGCGCAACAAATTGCTGAAGTCAGCTTGAATACCGCATGGACAGGCCGCACGCAATTTGAGTTTGAATTGCCACCCACCGCCCTAACCTTAGAGCCTGCCGATATTGTGACTTTGCAGATGGATAATAACATTACCCATACGGTGCGTATTACCCAAATGCTGCTAGGCGAAGGCTATCGTATTCGCGCGCGCGGAGTGTTGGAAGATTTGGCGACTTACGATGCTTATCGCGAGGTGGATACGGGCGATGAACCTGTGCTGCCAACCTACACTCCCAGCACAAGTTTGAAGCTGCTAGATATTCCATTACTGCCAAGCGACAATCCTGCTCAAGCCCCGCTGCGTGTTGCCATGAGTGGCGAAAGCGAAAGCTGGCGCGGCGCAGTTTTATACCGTTCACCCGATGATGAACAAACGTGGAACAGCACTCTGACGCAACAAGATAGTGCAACCTGCGGCGCAGTGCTAACGCTGCCCAAACCACAAGTGAATCATGCCTTTCAAGATAACTTATCCGAAATTATCGTGAATATTTTGGCCGATGGCACGTTAGTTTCCACCACCCAAAACGCTTTATTAAACGGTGCAAATGCGGCGCTGGTGGGTGATGAAATTTTGCAATTTTCTACCGCCGAACTGATTGGCGAAAGCCAATATAAACTCACGGGCTTATTGCGCGGGCGCTTAGGCACGGAATGGGCGATGAGCCACCATACACTTGGCGAACGTTTCGTATTATTAAACGAAAATACCCCGCAGGAGGTGAATTCCGCTGCCCTCATCGGCTTGCCGCGCCATTATCGCGCTGTGTCGATTGGTCAAACATTAGGGCAAGTGGAAAGTAGCAATTTTACCCATACAGGCGTGGGGCTAAAACCCTATGCGCCTGTGCATGTTAAAGGCGTGCGCGACTCAAGCGGCAATTTAACTATCCAATGGAAGCGCCGCAGTCGTACAGAAATCAACTGGCGCGATCTGGTTGATGCTCCGCTCAATGAGGATAGCGAGCTCTATGAAATCGATATTTTCAATGGAGAAAATTTGGTGCGAACTCTCACAAGTTTCGTGCCCGAAGTTAGCTATAGCGCCATCCAACAGATTGCCGATTTTGGCAATAAGCAAAACAGTATCAGCATTCACATCAGCCAAGTTTCCGCCGCCATTGGTCGCGGATATGCCGCGCAAATAACTCTTTAAAAGGAACCAACCATGTCCAACACACTAAAACTAAATCTACCGCATATTCTGACCGCACAAGCGCAGAAGGAGGTGACGCATAATGATGCATTAAACCTGCTCGATATCTTTACCCGCCCTACTGTGTTGGAGCTGGCTAAGAATGCGCCCCCCGTAAGCCCCAGCGCAGGCGATTGTTATATTGTTGGCGCAAGCCCTACCGATGCTTTCGCTGGTCACGAACAAGAGATTGCCTGCTACACCGATAATGGCTGGTTGTTTGCCGCACCCTTTAAATGGCTAGATGTGGTGAATGAAGCGGACGGAACACGCTATATTTTCAATGGCACTGCATGGGTGCAATATGGTTTTATTCAGCAAGATAGTGGCGAGTATTTACGCATTGAACGACTAGAAGAAACTATCACCATACTTAGCGGCGCGAGTGTCGATAGCACCCTCGAAATTCCTAACCGCGCAACGGTGTTAGCCGTTAACACACGTGTCACCAGCGCCATTACAGGGGCAACAAGTTTTGACCTCGGCGTTACAGGCGATACGGCACGTTATGGCGATAATGTGTCCATTGCGCTTGATACCACCAATATTGGGCTAACCCAGCACCCACATGCTTATTACGCAAATACGCCATTAACTCTTACTGCCAATGGGGGCAATTTTAGTGCAGGCGAAGTGAATGTGGTGGTGCATTTTATCACTAGCCGCGGCGCGTGGAACTTCTAAGCGCCTATGTGGTTTATTCGTACAAATACAGAATCATCCGCGCCCGAGATGATGCATATTTCTAGCCGCGAAAATCGTCAATGGATGAATGAGCAGATTGACTTGCGACTTCATAAACAAGGCTTGTTAAATGCTGATAGTAAGCCGGAGGCTATCCGCGCTGATATGAACTATTTGCGTCGATGGCGCATGACCGTTCAGCAAATTAATTCAGGAATTATTGCTGCATTTATCAAAACAATTATTGGCGGTTCGCTTGGGTTTATAGGCTGGGCGATTGTCAAATTACTAGGAGAAATAAAATGAAATTAGCAGAAATATTAATCGTCGAAAATGACCCAGCTGATAAGCGGATGTTAGGTTTGTTTTTCGACTATAATCATTTTGGTAATCGTATTCATTACGCCCAAACTGCGGCCGAAGCTGAGCAATTATTAGAGAAGCTAAATATTGATTTAATGATATGCGATGTGAACTTACCCGATGAAAGTGGCATTGCTTTCGCGCAGAAAATCAAAAAAAGCGAACATGGCGCAATCCCTATTGTATGCTTAAGTAGCGACACTGATATTGAAGTTCTTAATCGCGCCGAACGCGCCAGTGTGACGGCATTTATCGAAAAGCCGCTTAATTTCGATTTATTACGAGAGCTAATGCAAACGCTTAACTTTATGTATTTAGGCATTATGCTCGACACAGATGAGGTGCAATCATGATAACAGTCATTAGTGCATTAGTGGGGTTTATCAGTGCGGCATTCCCCGATTTTCTAAAGCTCATTCACGACCATCAAGACCGCAAACATGAGCTACGTATTTTAGAAATGCAATTGCAACAGCAAGCGGCAGGTCACATTCAACGGCTAGAAGAAATCGGTGCGAATGCCGATATAGCCGAGGCTACCGCCATCTATAAAACCTACGCCAGTGGTATTGATTGGGTCGATGCACTCAACGGCACTGTGCGCCCCGTACTCGCTTATGCGTTCTTTTTATTCTACGCGCTGGTAAAAGTGCTGCAATTTTCGATGGTAATCGATTCGCCCTTACCATGGCAAGTGCAAGCCCTATGGAGCATTGAAGATCAGGCCATTTTCGCTGGCATTATCAGCTTCTATTACGGCCAACGTGCAATGAGTAAGTTTCGAGCAGGTAAATGAAAACCTCTCAAAACGGCCTAACCTTAATCCAAAAATTTGAAGGGTTTGAGGGGCAGGTTTATATTGATGCCGCAGGCTATCCGACGATTGGTTATGGGCATCTTATTAAGGCGGGGGAGGATTTCTCGCGCGGGATTTCTTATGCAGAAGCGACGAAACTTTTGGCGCAAGATGTCGGGTTTGCCGAGAATGCAGTGGCTCGTTTTATTCGCACGCCGCTGTCGCAATCGCAGTTTGATGCGCTGGTGAGTTTTACCTTTAATTTGGGCGGCGGAGCCTTGCAGCGTTCTAGTCTTCGCCGCAAAGTTAACCGCGCCGAACATGCGGAAGTGCCTGATGAGTTTATGCGCTGGGTTTTTGCAGGTGGTAGGCGTTTGCGCGGGCTGATAAGAAGGCGAAGCGCAGAAGCGCAGCTTTACATGGCCTGAAAGCGGTCGAAATCTACGGCGGTCATCCGCACTTTTAGTAGGCTTGTGCCATCGTCAGCGGTTTCTTCTTCTATCACTTCGGTATGTTCGTGCAGCCATGCGCGCTTTTTCCCCTCGGCGGGTGAGAGTGAAATTTTGCGGATTTTATAGCCGAGAATTTCTTGCAAAATCTCGTCAATTTGTTCCAATAATTCATCCACTCCATCGCCTGTTAAGGCGCTAATGCCTTTACTGCTTTGCACGGCTTCGGGCATGGCATCAATTTTATTGAGCACTTCAAGAATGGGCTTTTCCTCGTCAGCTAAGAGGTCAGTGATAATGGCATCGACCTCCTTCTTTTGAATGTCAGTATCATCATCCGATATATCGCGGATATGCAGGAGTAAATCGGCCTCAACCACTTCTTCTAACGTTGCGCGGAAGGCGGCGACTAGTTCGGTTGGTAGGTTTGAAATAAACCCTACCGTATCGGATAAAATGACTTCTAGGCCTGATGGCAATTTCATTAAGCGCAAGGTGGGGTCGAGCGTGGCGAACACCTGATCTTCCACCAGCACATCTGCATCGGTTAGGCGGTTAAAGAGGGTCGATTTTCCTGCATTCGTATAACCAACCAGCGCAACAATAGGGTAGGGAATTTTACGGCGGGATTCGCGTTGCAAGCGGCGCGTACGTGTGACTTGTTCAATTTGCTTTTTCAGCTTTACGATACGTTCGCTAATTTGCCGTCTATCAGATTCAATCTGTGTTTCGCCAGGGCCACCCATAAAGCCCGAGCCACCTCGTTGGCGCTCTAAGTGAGTCCAACTACGCACTAAGCGACTTTTTTGATAACTGAGCGAGGCGAGTTCAACCTGCAAGGTTCCCTCTTTTGTGCGGGCGCGTTCACCGAAAATCTCTAAGATGAGCGCCGTGCGGTCAATCACTTTCGTGCCGAAACCTTTTTCGAGATTACGTTGTTGGATGGGGCTAAGAATGCCATCAACAATGGTTAAGTCGATGTCGCGTGCTTCCATCTCATCGCTAAGGTTTTCGACCGTACCTTTACCAAATAGCGTGCTAGGGCGTTTTTCGCGTAGGTTGACGCAATTAGTATAGATGGGTTCAATACCAATGGCATTAGCGAGGCCAATTGCTTCGGCTTCACGATTTTCTAGCGAGCGCTTTTCGCGACCTGCTTCGTAAGGAATAATAATCGTGCAGCGTGTAATGGCTAGACGCTCTCTGGAATGCCTTGAATGCTGCCTTCATCTTCATACTCAGAAGATACTTCATCATCATCGCCTTCATAGAAGGTAACGGGGCCAGCAGGCACGACAGTCGCAATGGAGTGTTTGTAAACCAACTGCATTTGAGGGCCACGGCGTAGCGTGAGGCTAAAATTATCAAAGCCAGTAATGTTGCCTTGTAGCTTTACACCGCTAACGAGAAAGACCGTTACAGGTACTTTCTTTTTGCGTAGCGTGTTCAGAAATACATCTTGGATATTTTGACTTCTATCGTTACTCATTTTTTTGCTCTTATTAAAACTGTTGTTATTTTCCAGCATAGTAGCGGTTAAATACTTAAAATAAAATGAATTTTTTGTAACGTATCAAATGGAGAGTTTCAATTTTAACGGTTATGGTTTTTAAGCCGCACGCGTAAAGATGCGTTCTGCACTATCGCTCAACTCTTCATCTAGTTTGTAATTGGCTTCCACAAACGATTCCAGAGGTTTCGCTGAAGTAATGAGGTGGCGTGTCATCATGCCGCGCGCGCGTTTAGCGAACAGGCCAACCACCTTCATTTCATTGCCTTTTATTTCTTTGAAAACGGGCGTAATCAGCTCTCCATTTAGCTTTTTGACGTTCACGGCCTTAAAATATTCGTTGGAAGCGAGGTTGATAATTTTGTCCGAGCCTGTTTGTTTTAGCTCCTCATTGAGCAGTTCGGTAATATGTTCACCCCAAAATTCATAAAGGTTCTTACCGCGTGTATTCGGCAGTCTCGTGCCCATTTCTAGCCGATAAGCTTGCATTAAATCGAACGGGCGCAGCAGGCCATAGAGGCCCGATAAAATACGCACATGCTTTTGTGCTTTAGCCAGTTGTGTTTGAGTAAATTTCTCAATCTCTAGCCCATCATACACATCGCCTTTGAAGGTGAAAATGCACGGGCGCGCGTTTTTTTCAGTAAAGGGAGTGTTAAACTGCTGATAGCGCTGATAATTCAACTCACCTAGCTTATCGCTCACTTTCATCAGCTTGCTAATATCGGCGGCAGAATGGCCATGCATAATATCGGCCAGCTCTTCTGTATGCGCCATTAACTGCGGCTGAGTGGGCGTGATAGCGGGAGTTTGCGACTCAAGGTCGAGCGTTTTGCTGGGGGAAAGTAAAATAATCATGCCCTAAAACTAGGCAATAGCTTTTGACAGTCAAGTTTAATAGGCTTAATCAAACTTATGCGAAACCTTAGCCTCTCATTTTTTACGCTTGGCTTATATACCTTATTTATCTTAGGATATTTTTGGCTGGCCGATGCACGACTGCATAAAACGCTTTATTATATTACGCTCATTTCTGCGCTGCCTTTAATATGGCAAGCGCGCGCGCAATTGAAAAACTGGTTGCCATTATTCACAACGATGCTGGCAGCTTATCCGCTCTATCAAATTATTAGCCTTAGTTGGAGCAGTAGCTATTCACTGCAAGAGCTGGGGGAGGTCATTCGAAAGTCTTTGCTGACGCTTAGTTTTGTTGGGCTCTCGGCCTTTGCAATCACGCAGCTTACTCAAAAGAAGCTGCAGGTGGTGCTGCTTAGTGGATTGGTCTTAAGTGCCGCGCTTGGCATTGCGCTGTGGTTGGGTGGGCAGATGGATGCGATGCATCGTCTTGCTAGTCTTGGTCGCGCCGAAAATGCAAATGCGGCGGGGAGTTTATTGGGCATTGTAGCCATTAGTTTTTTCGCACTTTTATTGTCGCCTACGCAAAAGGCGTGGCGCTGGGCGTTGGCAGCTGGCTGGGCTCTTGCGATAGTTGCGTTGTTGTTAACGCAAAGTCGTGGTGCATTATTGGCGGCAGTAGTCGCGCATGGAGTGCTATTAGCATTATCGCCAAAGATGACCCGTAAAACCTTGATGATATTTTCCGCCATGATTGTCGCGATTACCATCATTGCTGCGCCCTTGATTGACTGGCTAAGCATGATTGAACGGCTAGATGGTCACCGTTTTATTATATGGCAGCAAGCACTAAGCCAATGGCAGCAAGCACCACTAACAGGTTTGGGCTACCGAACTCCGTTTGAAATGTTTTTGCCTTACGGCGAAACTATTTATCAAGTGCATAGCATCTACATGAAATCGCTGATGGATGGTGGGTTAGTGGGGCTTGCATTATTGCTTATGTTGCTAGTCGGTTCGGGCGCTGCATTATGGCCGTATCGCCATAAAAAACTTAACGGGTTATGGTTAGCATTATTGGCTAATAGTATGATATTTGGTTTTGTCGATTATGATATTCTACTGGTCAATAGCGACATTGTGTGGTTGCTTTTTTGGTTGCCTATAGCGGGAAGTGTTGCTGCGATATTGGAATATAAAAAGCCGAAATCTGATGAAAATTTTACATAGTATTTTTACCCATGATGATGGCGGAACAGAGCGCCATGTGGCCGATTTAACGGCGGCGCAAGCAGCGGCTGGGCATGAAGTGTCCATCATGATTCGTGGCGATAGAGCTAGCAATCGCGCCGAAGATGCCTTTTTAGGCTGGGTAGATGATAGGGTGGAAATTATCAAACTGCCAAGCTACTGGCCGTTCTTACAATGGCCGTCACTACCTATTAGCGGCAAGTTAAAACAACTGAAGCCCGACATTATTCATACTCACCATGGGCGCGATAGCCGCTATATGGCCAAAGCTGCGGGCGATATTCCTGTTGTTGCTACCTTACATATGCATTATCGCGCGAAAGATTATCCGCTGCATAATGGCCTCATTTGCGTATCGCCTTGGCAGCTAGAAACCGTGCCTGCTGATAGGCGAAAAGATACGGTAGTTATCCCAAATTGGGCGCAAGATTTTGCCTATGAAAATGTAGCGAATCGCGCAGAATTACGGGCACGACTCGAGCTGCCAGAGGATACTATTCTGTTCGGTTGTGTGAGTCGTTTATCGCCCGAAAAAGCTCCCGATGATTTGGTCGAAGCTTTTCTGATGGCGGGTATTGAAAAGAGCCACCTTGTTATCTTTGGAACAGGAGAATTACAGCTTGCGTTAGAACAAAAAATTGCACCCCATGCCGATAAAATTACACTGATGGGATATGAAAAAGAAATTCGCCCATGGTATAAGGCGTTCGATATATTCGTGTTGCCTTCGCGCTCGGAGAGCTTTGGTTTGGTGCTGCTTGAGGCGATGGATGCAGGATGCCTCATCGTTAGTACTCGCACGGATGGTGCGAATGATTTGCTCGGCCAAAATGATAGCGTGTTTATGGCAGAAATTGCATCCCCCGCAAGCCTCGCTAATGCACTGACGAAAGCAGCGATGAGTGCCTTTACACGCATTGAATATACCGAGCTTTCCAGCCACACACTCACACAAGCGAATAAGGATGTTTTAAACTTTTATCAGCGGTTTTTACGTCAGTAATTCTTGGCGAATATCGTCGAGCGCTTGAGTAGTCTTAATAATGTCGAAATCCTTAGCCTGAATACGGCTACGCTTCTGCATATCTATACGATAATCTTCATTCGTAATGAGTTTATTTAGCCCGTCCGTAATGGCATCAACGGTGGCATCTTTCATTAAATGCCCAGCGCTGCCGATAACCTCTTTCAGCCCACCACGCGTGGTGGAAAGGATAGCACACCCATGCGCCATGCCCTCTAATGCAGCGCAACCGAATGCCTCGTTACATTGCGAAGGTACGATTAAAATTGCCGCCTCAGCGAGTGCTTTTAGCGTTTCCGCATGTAGGCAATAACCGCGTAATTCTACTTGATTAGCAAAAGGTTTTACGGTGTTATTTAGTTGCTGTTCGTAGCTGCTCATTTTAGCAGAAGGCTCATGTTGATGACGGCTAGCACCAATGAAAATAGCTTTCCAATCTGGATGGTTAGGCAGCACATTTTGCAGTGCCTGTGCAAATTCTAACGAACCTTTTTCAGGCTG
>JALZUV010000230.1 GCA_023301245.1 Rickettsiales bacterium | reverse complement strand
ATCAAACTCTTCTAGTGCGTGGGCTGCTGCAGCATTGAGGGGGGTGGGAAAAAAATCAGTGGCCACGGCGGTGTCTTCGCCATCCATAAGTCCTACGTCAGTGAACACCGTCATGTCCGGCATCTGCATACCGGGTGCAGCAAGAGGCCTAATCCTTACCACTCCTGTCTCTACCCTACGCAGCTCCGTTGGGAGCTGCACCGATGGTACTACACGAACTTCACCTGAAGCCGTGGGCGGGAAACCAAATTCCGCAGGTACAACGCTGTCTACAGCGTGCGGGAAACCACAGTCCGCAGTCACTACCCCTTCTACACTATGGTGGGAAAGGGGGTGGGAAACAAAATCCGGGGGCCGTACCCCATCTACGCCAAGAGAGGGAGGGGGTTGGGAAAGCCAGGGAGGGAGGGGTGAAACACCAGGCACAGTAATCTGAGTATGTGATGGGGGCACAGACGATGAGACAACACCAGACAAGGCAGGCACAGCAGTAAATTCTGCAGTGGGGGTCGGGTCCATTCGAGTAGCACGCAAGCTTGACCCAATAGCGTCACGGGGGAAAGTCAGACGATTATTGAACAGGTGTACGCCATCCTTGTCCATAGTAATCGTTTGCCTTGCCTGAGCATCATGGAGCGAAAACAGGTTGAAGCTTACACCCTCCGTCACATACACTCCCGTCAACTTAACATTAAAGTCAGTCTTGGAATGCATTTTTAGGTTGAGGCTTCCTACACCTTTCACAACCAACTCCTTGCCGTCGCCGATCAACACCCGTTCCTTGCCCGGGGGAATCGCTACCCAGTCATAAACGTTACGGTCGTTGTTGGTAATATGGTTAGTTGCCCCATTGTCAGAGACCCAAAGCTCACTACCAGTCGGACCTATCTCGCCCCCCCCAACAGTCTCACTATGGGTCTGACTAGGGAGAGTCAACCCAGATACTCCTGCCCTATAGTAACTCAAATCCAACTCGCCTTGTGGCACTGAACGTGCCATGAGTAGATGCAGATTGCTCGGGGGAGATGCAGAAGCTCCGGGAGCAGGCGAAGAGGAAGGGAGCGGGGCATAGCTAGGAGGGTGCTGATGTTGCTGAGGCGGCGGCGGCGGCGGCGGCGGCGGTGGCGGGGGCGGCGGCGGTTGCTCCGCGTAGTAGTTGTGGTCGGTTGCCGGTGGTTGCTGAAGCGGTGGTGCATGCGGCTGCGGCGGTTGCTGTTGCTCGTAGGAGTAGTCGTCGTAGCCGTCACCGTAGTAGTCGTCGCCATAGTAATCGTCAGTCTCGGCGGCGGCAGCGGCGGTAGGGTCGGCTCCATAGGCAAGCAGGGCATTACCATAGGCGGCGGCGGCAGCAATATTTGCCTGCCCGTACGAGTGCGGCCACGGCATTTGCCCACCAGATGCAGCATGCGGGGGGTGGGGGGTACCGCCAGGGGCGGGGCCCACCGGGCGAGGAGGCGCGGCTCCGGGACGTCGAGGTGGCCCGAACCCTGCTCGCCACGTGCAATACTGGTGCATATGCCCCAACTCGTTGCAATTCAGGCATCGCTTGCGGGGATCGGCCCCATGCACCGGCGGTTGATTACCAAAAGGGCGGGGAATGTTAGGAGGATAATGAGAGTAATCGTAGCCACCGGGGGGGGGAGGGTACGAAGGCAAACCTCTACCCCTACCCCCGGTCGCCTGCGAACGACCACTCCCATACCTTCCATAGCCTCCCCTACCGCTGGCCCCCCTGCCTCCAGCGCCCCACTGCCGAGGCGCTGTGTTCCAACCACCACTACCGCGACCGTTGACCTGCTGCTGCTGCTGCTGCTGATACTGCTGGTGCTGTTGCTGCTGCTGGTACTGCTGCTGAGGCTGCTGCTGGTACTGCTGCTGAGGCTGCCGATGCTGTTGCTGCTGCTGCTGCTGCTGCTGTGACTGGCCGCCCCGGTTGTCGTGTTTCCTGCTCTTGCCTCGTCCACCTCGTCCGCCCCCCACGCCATTTTGGGCACCCCCGCTGCCCCGACCCGCGTCGGGAACAACGAGGGCGTGTCCCGTCCCGCTCCTCGACTCCTGCTCCCTTAGCATCTCCATCTCCCCATGGGCGCTCAGCACGACGTCCTCTAAAATCTGCCAAGTCAACTCTGAGTTGGCGAGCAAGATGCTCTTTTGCACTCCGAATAAAGGGGAAAGGTTGCGGACAAAATGCTGGTTAGCCTCTAGATCGGTAAATACCATTCCATGGGATGCAAGTTGGCTACGGAGTACGCTTCCTCGAGCAAAGTACTCGCTGGGGACTTCCCCATCCTTCATGCGCAATCCATACCAAGCCTGAGTCAACCTAGACTTCTCTGCTGCAGACCGGGGGGCATAATGTTTCTTGAAGATCGACCACCCACCGCTGGGGCTACCATCCTGTAGAATCTGTTGCTGGATGGGGCTGTACTGGATTTGCGTAATTATGTAGTTCCATGCAACGAAAGCCTTCGCTACCATTGCATCACCAAACTCCTCCTTCAACGCCACTACGTTGATACCTGCCTTTCCTACCCTGATAGGCACACTTGTCTCTACCGCTTCAAGGCAACCCGACTCCCCAAAGAGGGCGACCATCT
The DNA here is from genome assembly GCA_023301245.1 of Rickettsiales bacterium. Taxonomy (GTDB): domain Bacteria; phylum Pseudomonadota; class Alphaproteobacteria; order Rickettsiales; family JALZUV01; genus JALZUV01. Next base: position 576 of record JALZUV010000230.1, on the reverse strand, counting down.
GACCCTGGAAAACCAAAACCCTCTGCTGGACCTCCTCTCCACTCTTGAAGATACCATCAAAAATCGCAGGTCTATGACTGCTCATTCGCAACGTGCCTGCCTGTAGCCCTGCCGACGCTTGTAGCTGCTGCTGCTGAATCTGGACGCCTTGCACAGCGTTCGCTAAAGTCTGCACTTGCTGGTCGGTGGATTGGGTGTCGCTGCTCCTAGGCTCCTTGTCCTTGGCATGCGTCGTCTCCGTTCCTTCCTCCTCTTGTGCACGATTTGCTGATTCCTGCGCGGCTCGCCGTTCTGCTTGCTCGCTAATTTGTCGGTCGACGTGATCTTGGATGGCCTTTTGCTTTTCTTCCTCTGAGAGGGTGGAGAAGGCAGTCAGATCCATGGCACTGCGCTCACGAGTCTCTTGGACTCGTCCAACGCTAGCGTAAGAGAGTAACTCGTGAACGGGGTGCGTTGGATCATGCAGAAGGCTCGAAGTGTCCCGAGGATGCCATGAGGCGAGGTAGAAGAACCGTGTATATTATTACCGTGTCGGGGGGAGCAGCGAAAAAGAGAGTGACGTGGGCACGCCCCACC
>JALZUV010000229.1 GCA_023301245.1 Rickettsiales bacterium | reverse complement strand
GCAGCAACAATCTATGGCTGAACAATGGTATGCGCCTTCTGCGCCTGTTGGCCAAGTTCAGGGACAAAATCTACCTATGAGCCAAGTGGGAACTTATAATGCGGGCTACGGTATGGATGCTGCTTATGGCCGCTATCAAGAAGCGCCTGTACCTGTGATGCCTATTGAGCCTTCATACTACCAGCCAATGACCGCGAAACAGGCGAATAATCATCCTGCAATTGATTCTTACGCCGCCGATAGTGCTGACCGTCAATATAATAATTTCTACTATGGCGGGCAGGGCATGCCGCAGGGGCAGAACCCTAATTTTGCGCCAAACTTTAATGCAGCGGAACAAAATGGCAGTATGACTAATGGTTTCCAAAGCCGCGCTGCTGATATGTATAACCCAGTTGCGCAACAAAGCTATGTGGAAGAAAACCTGCGTCGCCCGCTAGAAGAGCCGCCAATGCTAGCGCGCGAAACCATGTTACCTAATCCTAATGGGCACGCTCAACCTTATTATGGTGATGGTGGATATCGTTAGAGCTTGCATCTTTTAGCTCAACGCATACAACTTAAATTATGACTGAAGAATTCCCACGAATTGGGCGCTTGCCGCCTTATGTTTTTGCCGAAGTGAACCGTATGAAAGCGGAAGATCGCGCGGCGGGTAAAGATATTATCGACCTTGGTATGGGCAACCCTGACATGCCGCCTGCACCGCATATTATTGATAAACTTAAAGAAGTTGCTAGTAACCCACGCGCGCATGGTTATTCGACCTCGCGCGGTATTCCGGGGTTACGTAAAGCTCAAGCTGCCTATTATAAGCGCCGTTTTGGGGTGGAGCTTGATCCTGAAACTGAGGTGGTTGTCACTATCGGTTCAAAAGAAGGTTTGGCCAATTTAGCTTCCGCCATCACAGGTGCGGGCGATACTATGTTAGTGCCAAACCCTAGCTATCCTATTCACCCTTATGGGTTTGTGATTGCGGGTGGTTCTATTCACCATGTGCCAAAAACAAATGATGAGCCGTTTTTGGAAACGCTAAAACGCGCTATTAAACATAGTTCGCCCAAGCCTAAAGCACTTATTTTAAACTATCCTTGCAACCCAACGGCCGAAGTTGCCGATTTAGAGTTTTACCAAGAAATGGTCGATATTTGCCGTGAGCATAATATCTATATTCTATCAGATTTAGCCTATGCGGAAATTTATTTTGATGGCAACCCGCCGCCATCTATTTTGCAAATTGAAGGCGCGAAAGACATTGCTGTTGAGTTTTCATCTTGCAGTAAAACTTACTCAATGGCGGGCTGGCGTATTGGTTTTGCGGTGGGAAATCAAAAGCTTATTGGTGCGTTGATTAAAATAAAATCTTATCTCGATTATGGTGCATTTACTCCTGTCCAAGTCGCCGCAACCGCAGCCCTAAACGGCCCGCAAGATTGCGTGGAGGAGTTACGCACTATCTATAAAGAACGCCGCGATGTGTTGGTTGAAGGGCTGGCGCAAGGCGGTTGGCATGTGGATGTTCCTGTTGCAACTATGTTTATTTGGGCAAAGCTGCCAGAGGCTTACCAGCATATTAGCTCGTTAGAGTTCTCTAAGATTCTGCTGAAAGAAGCGGAAGTTGCCGTAGCGCCTGGGGTTGGTTTTGGCGCATATGGCGAAGGCTATGTGCGTATTGGTATGGTTGAAAATAAACAACGTCTTCGCCAAGCCACCCGTAACATCCGCCAAATGCTAAAGCAAGATGCGGAAACCCTCATTGCTAAATATAAGGATGTTTCATGAGTAGTCCCTTAAGAGTAGCCATTGCTGGCTTAGGCGAAGTGGGCGCAACCACCGCGCAAATTTTGCAAAATCAAGCAGCGCTTATTGCTGCGCGCACAGGTCGTGAAGTGAAGCTAGTCGCTGTCTCATCGCGTGATGAAACGAAAGACCGTGGCTTTTCCAAAGATGGATTGCGCTGGGAAACTGACGCACGCGAATTGGCTAAGGCGGACGATGTCGATCTGCTGGTCGAAGCTATCGGCGGCTCGGAAGGTATTGCGAAGCAAGTGGTGGAATTGGCATTAGCCAATGGCATTCCTGTGGTCACCGCCAATAAGGCGCTAGTGGCCGTGCATGGCGAAGCACTCGCGCAACTTGCCGAAAAACACAATGTAACGCTCGCTTACGAGGCAGCTGTGGCGGGGGGGATTCCCGTGGTGAAAGCGTTACGCGAAGGTTTAGCCGCCAATAAAATTGAACGGGTGATGGGGATTTTGAACGGAACTTCAAATTATATTCTCACCCATATGCAAAATAATGGCTCAGCCTTTGACGAGGCGCTTGATGAAGCATCGCGCCTTGGCTACGCCGAGGCTGACCCTAGTTTTGATGTGGATGGAGTAGATGCAGCGCATAAACTTTCTATCCTCACCTCGCTCGCCTTTGGCTGCAAACCTGACTTTAACAGCGTTTATATTCAAGGCATTCGCCATATTACCAAAGACGATATGAATTACGCGCAGGAGCTGGGCTACACTATTAAGCTGCTGGGTATTGCGGCGCGCACTGCGACTGGAAAAATTGAGCAACGCGTTCACCCTTGCATGTTGCCTGCATTCTCGCCCATTGGCGTAGATGATGTGTTTAACGCTGTAGTGATTGAGGGCGACTCGGTTGGGCGTTCTACCTTAGAAGGGCGTGGGGCAGGCGGTGGCCCAACGGCATCTGCCGTGGTGGCTGACATTATGGATATTGCGCGTGGTGTGAAATACCCGCCATTCACCCTGCCATTTTCCCAATTAGAAACGGCAAATTTCGCCGCGATGGAAGAGGTCGCTAGCGCCTATTACCTGCGTCTATCCGTTAAGGATAAGGGCGGCGTGCTGGCCGATGTTACGCGTATTTTTGCTGAAAATGATATCTCGTTAGAATCATTCTTACAAAAGTCGCGCCAGCCAGAAAAGGCCGTGCAGCTTGTGGTGACGACTCATGTAACGCAAGAAGCGAAAATGAATAAGGCTATCGAGGCGATTAACGAGCTTGAAGCCGTTAGCCATAAAATTCACCTAATTCGTATCGAAAATTTTGATGAGTGATAATTGGCTTAGTGGCAATAAGTGGCAGGCGAAAGCTGCCGATGATAGCTTCGCACTGGCCTGCGCTCAACAATATGGAATTGATGAATCGCTAGGCCGTTTGCTTGACCAGCGAGATGTGCCACTTGACCAAGTTGATGAATATTTAAACCCTACCATTCGCAATCTGTTGCCTGACCCGTTCCACCTTAAGGGTATGGAAGAGGCCGTTGCACGTATAGTAAGCGCCGTACAGGCAGGCGAAACGATTGGCGTATTCGGCGATTACGATGTGGATGGCGCGACCTCTTCCGCCATTTTACTGCGCTATTTTTCAGCGCTTGGTGTAAAGGCTGTGGTGCATATTCCTGACCGTCAGAAAGAGGGCTACGGGCCAAATCTCTACGGGTTTGAAAAACTGAAAGAACAAGGCGCTACGCTAATCATTACCGTCGATACAGGTGCGCTGGCGCATGATGTGTTGGGCGAAGCCGCTGAACTTGGTTACGAAGTTATCGTACTTGACCATCACCAAGGCGAGGCTGAATTGCCTGCATCGGTTGCAGTGGTAAATCCCAATCGTTTTGATGAAACGACGGAATATAAATATCTCGCTGCGGTGGGCGTTACCTTCCTTGCGCTGGTTGGCCTTCATAAGCGCTTACGTGAGGCGAAACATTTTACGCAAGAGCCTGATTTGCTTGGGCTGCTCGATATTGTCGCCCTTGGCACGGTGTGCGATGTGGTGCCGCTCGTTGGCCTTAACCGCGCGTTTGTGACACAAGGCTTGAAAGTGATGGCGCAGCGTAAGAATGCGGGCATCACTTGTTTATTGTCAGTCGGTGGGGTGGATGAAGTGCCTAGCACCTATCACCTCGGTTTTGTTATTGGCCCGCGCATTAATGCAGGTGGGCGTGTAGGTCAGGCCGATTTAGGCGTGCGCTTATTGGTTGAAAATGAATTTAGCAAAGCGCATGAAATGGCCGAAAAACTCGACCATTATAATAAAGAGCGCAAAGCCATCGAAAGCCAAGTGCAAGAAGAAGCCATGGCGCAGGCCGAGGCACAAGTGGCCGCAGGTGAGGCGTCGATGATATTTGCCGTGGGTGCCGATTGGCATGAAGGTGTTATTGGCATTGTAGCCGGGCGAATTAAAGAAAAATTCTCCCTTCCTGCCGCCGTTATTTCGCTTAATAGCGAAAAAGATAACATGGGGAAAGCCTCGGCGCGCTCAGTGAGTGGCGTTGATATGGGGCAAATGGTGATTGCCGCACGCCAAGCAGGATTATTAATAGCAGGTGGCGGGCATGCCATGGCAGCTGGGTTTTCGGTTAGTAATGAAAAGCGCGATGAGTTTATTGCTTTCGCGCGTGAACGTTTAGCCGCATCTGTCGCCGAATTTCAAGCGCATTATGTGCGTGAATATTCTGCCATCTTACCACTTTCGGCGACAAGTGTTGAGCTTTGCGATGATATTGAACATATTGGCCCTTACGGTGCAGGTAATGCCGCGCCACGTTTTCGCATTAATAATGTGCAGTTGGTGAAAACCGATATTATCGGCAAAACGCAAGAGCATCTGCGCCTGATTGCTGCCGAACCAAAAGAGGTGGCTGGGCGCTCTACTAAGAGTTTGAAAATAATGAGCTTCGGCACTGCTCAAGAACAATTTGGACAGCAGTTGATTGCGGCAAAAGGTAAAACTGTTTCGCTAATAGGGCGCTTAAAACGTGAAGAATGGCGCGGCAATGTGTCAGTGAGTTTGATGCTGGAAGATGCACTGATTGAAGGTTAGCCTAAGCTTCTTCAGTGGCGCTTTTAGCTTTAATTTTCTCATCGGTAATAGGGCCGTCGGCACGGCCATGAACGAACTGGTCAACCAGTGGGTTCTTGCTGGCGTAAACTTCCTTCGCAGGGCCTTGCCAAATAATTTCACCATTATAAAGCATGGCGATACGGTCTGCGATTTTAACGGCCGATTGCATATCGTGGGTAATAGTCATGGTGGTGGAGCCTAGCTCCTTAGTACATTTAACAATTAAATCGTTAATGACATCAGCCATAATGGGGTCAAGGCCTGTGGTTGGCTCATCGAAAAAAATAATTTCAGGGTCGCCGCAAATGGCACGTGCAAGGGCAACGCGTTTTTGCATTCCGCCAGATAATTCAGCTGGAAAAGCATCAGCTTCACGTTCGCTTAATCCCACTTGCTCTAGCTTGTTGATGGCGAGTTTGCGAGCTTCAGTTCTGTTCATGCCTTCGTTAAAGAAGGGGGCAAAACTGATATTCTGCCACACAGGCATCGAATCAAATAACGCGCCACCTTGGAAAAGCATGCCAAATTTGCTCATGTAATTCATTCGCTTACGGGTGTTCATTTTATGCACTGATTCACCGTCAACCATAATACTGCCGCTGGTGGGGGTCAGTAGGCCAAGTACACTCTTTAGTAAAACAGATTTACCAGAGCCTGAACCACCGATAATGACCAGCGATTCGCCTTGTGCCACTTCAAGGTTAATACCTTTTAGCACGTTTTTTTCGCCGAAAGATTTTGTTATCTGCTCTACTTTAATTTTACTCATGACGCGAAAAACAACTCCGTGACAATATAGTTTGAAAGTAGAATGAGAACCGAGGCGCTGACCACCGCATTGGTGGTGGCAACCCCCACGCCTTGTGCGCCGCGACCAGAGAAGAACCCGTGGTAGCAACCCATTAGCGAGATGATAAAACCAAATACGGAGGCTTTAACGAGGCCTGAGATAACATCGCGCGCCTCTAAGAATTCGAAAGTGCTGCTTAAATAAGGCCCTGGTGCAAAGTCGAGCTTATGTACGCTGACTAAGTAGCCACCGTACACACCAATGATATCGGCAATTAGCACCAATATTGGCAGCATTAAAATTCCTGCAATTAAGCGTGGGAATACGAGGTAATTATGTGGGTTAGTTGATAGAGTTTCCAGCGCATCAATTTGTTCGGTCACGCGCATGGTCGCAATTTCGGCTGCGAAAGAAGCACCGATACGACCCGCAACCATAAGGCCAGCCAGTACAGGGCCAAGCTCACGCGTGATGGAAAGTACCACCACGGTGGCAATAGAGCTTTCCGCTGAAAAGCGCGAGAAGCCTGAATAACTTTGTAGGGCAAGCACCGCGCCTGTAAAGATAGCGGTAAGGCCAATAACAGGTAGCGAGTAGAAACCAATCTCCACCATCATGCGCCAAATTTGGCGCCAGTACCAAGGGCCGCGCACGCCTGCAAATAGACCACGTCCAGCAAACAGGCTTAAACGGCCTGTAACCTGAAAGAATGCAAGTGCTACAGCACCAATGGAAGTAAACGGATTCATAGAGCCATCTTTTTAGCAGAACTAATTTGTTTGTATAGTCCCGTGATAATCTCTTTTGATACGGGTTTTTAGGTTGGTAAGGATTTCATAGCCGATGGTTTGTGCGGCCTTGGCGATTATATTAACGTCTTGGGTGGCGTTTATTAGCTCAACTCGCGCGCCTTCGAAAAGAATTTCTTGCGGTAAATGGGTGACATCTAGGGTAATTAAGTCCATGGATATGCACCCAATAATAGGTGCGGCATGCCCATCGATATAACCATTTAGAGGCGTGTTTGAAATTATGCGTGATATACCATCTGCGTAGCCGATGCCGATGGTGGCGATGCGAGTGCCTTTTGCGAGTTTATTTTCGCTACCATAGCCAACCGATTCATTTTCATTTTCCACGGTACGCAATTGCAAAATAGGAGCCGAAAGTGTGACGACAGATTCCGTAGGGTTTGGCCTATCTTCGAAGGGGCTTATGCCATAAAGCGCGCAACCTGGGCGGGCTAGGTCGTGATGGAAGGCCTCACCTAAAAACACCCCTGCTGAATTGCATAAGCTGGCAGGAAGGGTGGGGAAGCAGCGGCGAATACGGTTGAAACGCTCTAATTGAATGGCATTAGCTTCGTTGGTAGGTTGGCTGGCGCAGGAAAGGTGGCTCATAATAAAGCGAATTTGCGCGGTGTTTAGCCGTTCGCTTTCAATGGCGAGCTTTTCGGCTTCATCAATGCAAAGGCCAAGGCGGTTCATGCCAGTATCTATATGCAACACTGCACTGGCAGCTTCTGTATTTTTTGCAATCGCTTCCCATCGTTCAAACTGTGGCATCGAATTTAATACAGGGATGATATTATAATCGAGGAAAGTAATTTCTTCATCTTGCTGCACACCAGCGAAAACATAGATAAATTGACTGGTTAGAATTTGGCGCAGTTTAACGGCTTCATCAAGCGTGGCGACGAAAAAATGAGTGCAGCCTGCATCAGCCAATGTTGCTGCGACTTCTTCCATGCCTAGGCCATAGGCATTAGCTTTGACCACGGCGGCACAAGTGTTAGAAGAATGGGTCTGTCGCAAGAGATTCCAGTTACGCGCTATCGCGCCTAAATCAATCTCTAAAACAGCGGATCCATTTTTCATTTGTCAAATTAGACTGCTAAATTATGCAGCTTTCTTGCTGCGAGGCTTTGTTGTTTTTGGTGCAGA
>JALZUV010000228.1 GCA_023301245.1 Rickettsiales bacterium | reverse complement strand
CAAGTTTAGTGCCTTGCTTGTTAATTTCGCCCGAGTCGCCTTGTTGGCCGCCTGATTCGCCATAGAAGGGTGTTTGGTTAAATACGAGTTGCACCGTATCGCCTTTGCCAGCTTGTTTGACGGACTCGCCATCTTTAACAATAGCCACTAGCTGGCCTTTGGCCGATTCCACATCGTAGCCGAGAAATTCAGTCGCGCCTAAATCATCGCGCAGCTCAAGCCACAGTTGGTTGGTGGCAGCATCGCCAGAACCTTTCCACGCTGCACGAGCACGGGTTTTTTGTTCGGCCATCGCCGCATCAAAACCATCAGTATCGACTGCCATGCCTTGGCCGCGCAAAATATCTTGCGTCAAATCGAGTGGGAAGCCGTAAGTGTCATAGAGCTTAAAGGCAGCGTCACCCGCTAACTTATCGCCTTTAGACAGGCTGGTTGTTTCTTCTTCTAACAGCTTCAAACCACGGCCTAGCGTTTCTTTGAAGCGTTCTTCTTCTAGGCGCAGGTTGTCGGTTAGCATGGCTTCGCCACGGCTAAGTTCAGGGTAGGCTTTGCCCATTTCTGTTATTAGCGATGGCACTAGGCGATGCATTAATGGCTCTTTCGCGCCGAGTATGTGTGCGTGACGCATAGCGCGGCGCATGATGCGGCGCAGAACATAGCCACGGCCTTCGTTGCTTGGCAATACGCCATCGGCCATTAGGAAGCATGATGCGCGTAGGTGGTCGGCGATTACGCGGTGCGAGGCGAGTTGATCGCCTGTCGCTTTGGTTGATGTCAACTCTTCGGAGGCAGCGATAAGGTTTAGGAATAAATCCGTCTCGTAATTATCGTGTTTGCCTTGCAGTAGGGCGGTAATGCGCTCTAGCCCCATACCTGTGTCGATGCATGGGTTTGGTAGGGGAGCATCATTGCCATCTGCATCGCGGTTGAATTGCATGAAAACGAGGTTCCAAATTTCGATGAATCTATCGCCATCTTCATCTGGGCTACCCGGAGGGCCGCCGGCGATGTGTTCGCCGTGGTCGTAAAACAGTTCCGAACAAGGGCCGCAAGGGCCTGTGTCGCCTGCTTGCCAGAAGTTGTCAGAGGTGGCGATGCGGATAATTTTATCGTCGCTAAAGCCTGCGATAGATTTCCAATATTTAATCGCTTCTTCGTCATTATGGTAAACGGTCACCAGTAGGCGATCTTTATCGACGCCGAAATCTTTGGTTATTAAATCCCAGCAATGTTTGATAGCTTCTTCCTTGAAGTAATCGCCGAAGGAGAAGTTGCCGAGCATTTCGAAGAACGTGTGGTGGCGTGCGGTGTAGCCAACATTATCGAGGTCATTATGCTTTCCGCCAGCGCGCACACATTTTTGGCTGCTGGAAACGCGCGGTGCAGGTGGCTTTTCAGCTCCTGTAAAAATATTTTTAAACGGCACCATACCCGCTGCAGTAAACATCAAAGTAGGGTCGCTTTGCGGGACGAGTGGCGAGGATGACAAGATTTTGTGATCTTGTTTTTCAAAATAGCTCAAAAATTGAGCGCGAACTTCATTCATACTAGGCATGTGTTGGTTATAAGCGCAGGTCTAAAAAAGTAAAGCGGTTACGAGTAAATCGCGCGAGAGCGATGGCGCTTTTATAATCGGCCTCTGGCCAACTTATCGCATGCGGTTGGGTAGGGCAGCCAGCAGCTTGTAGCGCCGCCTCTAATTGCGCCGAGGGTAAGATGGTTTTGCCAATATGTTCGCGGATAGATGGCCAATCTTTGGCGAGCTTGGCATTTAACCGTGCAATAGTTTCGTCATCGGCGAGTTTAGCGGCGGTTTGTTGTTGTGCTTGCTTATGCAGCGATAGAGGTAGGTTGGCGAACCCTTCGAGGTTAGCGATAGTAACGCTGTCTTGTGCCAGCAAAGCTTCCTGACGTTTGGCCATCGTAAGCGAGGTAATGGCAATCTGTTCGCCGTGGTAGCTGTGTGGTAGCGCGGGATTTAGCATTTCCATCGTATGGGCAATCATATGTTCGGCCTGCGAGGCGGGAGCAGACGAGCCATCCAGCCGCATGGCAATGCCTGATAGTAATAGCGAATTGATGAGGGCTTCACTATCGCTCACCTTATCAATTAGGCGAGATTCATCTTGCTGCATCCAATCGAAATAGAGGGGTTCGTAAGGAGTATCTAATAAGAGGTGCGATAATAGCCAGTCGGCTTGCACGGTGCTGCGGCATAATGTGTCGCCAATACCTGCTTGAATAAGGCGTGCTGGCGCGGCGCTTAGAGTGTCTAAATCGCAAATAACTGCGGTGGGCGCATGGGCGGTTAGGGTGCTTTTATAACCCTCCACCGTAATGGAGGCATTGGCCGATACATAACCATTCATCGAAGGGGCAGTGGCGATTACGCTATAGGGTTTGCCCTCCAAGTGGCTGGCATATTTGCATAAATCATTTAATGTTCCGCTGCCCACTGCGACGATAACATCGCTTGCGGAAGTTTCGGCACGAATAAGTTCTACCGTTTTATCATCCGCTTTGGGCGGGGCTTTAAACTCCATCACCTTTGCAGCACTTGGTAGGAGCGCTTTTGCGGCGACTAGTGTGTTGCTGTCACCCACAAAATGCAGGCAGCCAGAATGGGCTGCCGCGAGGATGTCGCCACAATTATCCCCAACTTTTGCCAGTGTAATGCCAAATTCTTTAAAGTCTGGTTTTGCCTTTTGTGTCATAGCTCGTTACAAGTAGCGCATAATAAAAATAAAAAACAGTGGGGAGTTTCTTCATGAAACATATCTTATCAGTATTAGTTATCTCAATTTTAGGGCTTGGAGCCTGTGCGAACGCGGCTAACCAGTCGGTCGAGAGTTGGGTGCAAGAAGTTAAGCGTGATGCAGCGGCGAAAGGCATTTCGTCTAAAACCGTTAATGCGGCGTTACATAACTTTAAGCCAAATGCTAAAATTATCCGTCTGGATAAGAAACAGCCAGAAGGTTCGATTAGCTTCGCACAATATATGAAGCGAGTGGTTAATACGTCGCGTATCAACCAAGGACGTAAGCTGTACCAACAAAACCGTACCTTGCTGAATAAAATTGGCCAACAATATGGCGTGCAGCCTAAATTTATTGTGGCGCTTTGGGGGATTGAAACTAACTTTGGTGGCAATACGGGTGGCTTCCGCATTATTCCTGCGCTTGCAACGCTTGCTTACGATGGTCGCCGCGCTGAATTTTTCCGCGATGAAATGATGAAAGCGCTGCAAATTGTTGATGCTGGGCATATTCCGCTATCATCGTTTAAAGGTTCATGGGCGGGTGCTATGGGGCAATCGCAATTTATGCCAAGTAGCTTCCTTGCTTACGCGCAAGATTATAATGGTGATGGCCGTAAAGATATTTGGGAAACAAAGGCCGATGTATTTGCCTCAATCGCTAATTACCTAAGCGAATCAGGTTGGAATGATGAAGAAACATGGGGGCGTGTTGTGCGTTTGCCAAGTGGATTTGACACGAAGATAGCCTCACGAAAAATCAAAAAACCGTTGAGCGAATGGTCACGTTTGGGTGTTCGTAAGTCTGACGGTAGTGCGCTGCCCGATGCGACTAACATGGCATCAGTGGTGTATCCGGGTAAGGATGGTGAAGAATCTTACATCACTTACTCAAATTACGATGTGATTATGAAATGGAACCGTTCCACTTATTTCGCGACAGCGGTGGGAACATTAGCAGATGCGATTGGACGTTAAGATGATGAAATATATAGCTTTAAGCCTACTACTTGTTTTAACTGCCTGTGGCGATGTTAGCGATGGTGGAGTTTTTACTAGTGGCCCCAAAGATGTTTCGCATTATCCTAAAGTTCCATGGAAGGGCGTTAAAGTAGGTAAACCCTATAAAATTAACGGCAAATGGTATTCGCCGCGTTACGATCCTTCTTATGAAGAAACAGGCATTGCCAGCTGGTATGGCCCTGGTTTTCATGGTCGTCTAACTGCCAATGGTGAGAAATATAACCAAAATGGCTATACGGCGGCACATACTACCTTGCCGTTACCCTCTATTGTGCGGGTTACTAACTTGCAAAATGGTCGTGCGATGAATGTTCGCCTAAATGATCGTGGACCTTTTCACGGTGGTCGCATTATTGATTTATCGAAGGCCGCGGCTGACAAGCTCGGCGTGATTGGTGGAGGCGTGGCCAAAGTGAAGGTTCAATATTTGCCAAAGGAAACTGAGCAATATATTAGCAGTAAAGGCAAGAATGGAGCCGCGACGAAATTCTCTAGCGGCTTTGCAGATTATCATATCGCTAATCCCGCTGCCCCTAAGCAGGTGCGCCAAGATATCAAATCGCTCCCCATAGATTCGCAAGGCAAACAAACCTCTGCTCCTTTACGCGGCATTGAAGTTTCGAACTTGCCCGATATCACTCCAAAGCAGGTGGAGAGCTTGGAAGCGCCTTGGCTCGTGCAAGTGGCCTCTTATGCCGATACGGTTAATGCGCAAGGCATGATGAGCAAGCTTAACTCTATTGGCGAGCCGATGCTACAGACAGTGTCAGTTAAGGGGCAACCTTATTACCGTGTTATATTAAAGCCAAACTCACAAAATGATAATCAAAGCGAAATGCTGTCGCAGTTAGAGAGCCGCTTTGGTATTGATGATGCGAAAGTAATTACCCAATGATCCGATTTTTCCTCCTGCTTATTTGTCTGAGTGCTTCAGCCAATGCTTTTACCACTCCCGCTAAGCAAGCGATGCTGGTTGATGCTACCACCAACACGACCTTATTTGTGAAGGATGCTGATAAACGTATGGGCCCATCATCGATGAGTAAGATGATGACGGTTTATGTTATCTTAGAGAAAATTAAAGCTGGCGAATTAAAGCTGGAAGATACGTTCTATGTGTCGGAAAAAGCATGGAAAAAAGGTGGCTCAAAAATGTTTGTGCCGCTGGGTAAGCGTATAAGCGTGCAAGATTTGCTGCGCGGCATTTCCATCCAGTCGGGCAACGATGCTTGTATTGTGGTGGCTGAAGGTATTGCGGGCACCGAAGAGGCTTTTGCCGAAATAATGAATGTTAAGGCGCGTCAATTAGGCCTGAATGGTAGTCACTTTGCTAATTCAACAGGGTGGCCTGACCCTGAGCATTACATGACCTCGCGCGATTTAATCACGCTGGCAAAAGCGCTCATCCGCGACTTTCCCGATCACTATCACTTTTGGGGCGAGAAGAAGTTCACCTTTAACGAAATTACCCAACCTAACCGCAATAGCTTGCTAGGCGAGCTGGGGGTGGATGGTATTAAAACGGGGCATACTGATGCCGCAGGTTATGGCATGACCACTTCAGGCGAAATGGGCGGTCGCCGTTTAATTTCCGTAGTTAATGGGCTAGATAGCAAGAAAGGCCGCATTGATGCCAGCCGCGAGTTGCTGACCTATGGCTTTAAACAATTCGAAGCCACCCAGCTTTTTGCCGATGGCAAAGCGCTAGAACAAGCACAAGTGTGGTATGGCAGCAAAGAAACGGTTGGCCTAGCGGTTGCTAAGCCGCTGCTAATTACTCTACCTAAGTACGATAAAACAGGCATTAAAATGTCGGCTAAATTTAACGAGCCTATTGCTGCACCGATTGAAAAAGGCCAAGCCTTAGGCGAACTAACCTTAACCGTGCCTAATGGTGAGCCTATTACTTTACCACTAGTTGCCGCTGAATCTGTGGCGAAAAGCGGCTTGTTTCAGCGTATCATCCCTACTTTCCGCAATCGGGCATTTGGAGAAAAATAATGCCAGTTCGTGGCCAGTTCATTACGTTTGAAGGTGGCGAAGGCTCGGGTAAATCGACGCAAATTAAAATGCTCTCCGCCGCGTTGGACAAGCGCGACATTGAGCATCTAGTTACCCGCGAACCGGGGGGCACGCCACTGGCCGAACGCATCCGCCCGTTGTTAGTGGAGCCTTCTGATGAAGAATGGCATCCCATGGCCGAAACTCTATTGTTTCTCGCCGCACGCGTACAGCATGTTCGCCAAGTGATAGAGCCCGCGTTGGTGGCAGGAAAATGGGTGCTATGCGATAGGTTCGCCGATTCTACTTTTATCTATCAAGGCGTTGGTAAAGGCATGGGAATTGAAACTATCCAGCAATTACAGCAGCAGGCGTTGGGGGCATTCGCGCCTAATAAAACTATTTTGCTAGATATTGCGCCCGAAGATGGCCTGAAACGTGCGGCCAGCCGTGCCGATGTTGAAACTCGTTTTGAACAGCTGGACATTAGCTTTCATCAGCGTTTGCGTGACGGGTTCTTGCAACTGGCCAAGCAGCCGCATTTTACCACGATTGATGCGACGCAATCGATTGAACAAGTGCAGGCGCAAGTGCTAGAGTCAATCCTATGAGCGAGAAAATCACCCCGATTATTGGTCATGAAAAAGCCCAAGCACAGCTTGCACGGCTAATGACACAAGGCATTTTGCCGCATGCTATTTTACTGACAGGGCCAAAAGGCATCGGTAAAGCTGCGTTAGCCGACACCTTATCGCGCTGCTTACTAACGGGCGAGGGCGCACAGGAGGCTGATGCTGGGTTGTTCGGCGATAGTTTGCCTTCCACGCCAGCCAGCCACTTATCTTACGACCCGCATCACCCAGCAAATGCACGGATAAATTCAGGTGGCCATGGTAATTTAAAATGGACCGTGCCACTTGAAGATGACCGCAAAATGTCGGCACATACTATTTACATTGAACAAACCCGTTCCATCGTTGAATTTATGCATAAAACCACCTCTGAGAAAGGCTGGCGTATTGTTATTATCGACCCTGCCGATGGTATGAATGCTAATGCTGAAAACGGCCTGCTAAAAGTGTTGGAAGAGCCGCCGAAAGATACGTTGCTTATTCTCGTGACTAGTCAGCCTGATAAGTTGTTGCCGACTACACGTTCGCGCTGCCGCGAGATAAAACTTTACCCACCGACCATCAATCAAGTGGTCGATATTTTGCAGACGCAGAATATCTCTATCACAGCTGACGAGCAATTGTGGCTATCACAATTAGCCCCCATATCGGTTGGGCAATGGGCGCGCTATGTGGAGCTTGAAGCCGATAAAACCTATACGCAATGGTTAGAGCTTTTAGATTCGCAAAATATTGCGGCCATTCAGTCGTTTGTGGGCAAAGCCGCGAAATTAGATGCACCCGCATGGCAGCTAACGGGTGACCTGTTATTATGTGCGTTGCATCGTTTATGTTTATCGCAACAGCAACCGCTAGATTTACTGGCAGTTGAGCAAAAAACTTTCCCAGCATTGCTTGCTAAAGCGAACAGCGAGCATTGGCAAAGCATCTGGCAGCAGGCGGTGTTTTGGTTGCCACAAACCACCAGCGGAAATTATGATAAGAAGCAAGTGCTGCAAAGCCTATTGTTTGAAGCAGGAAATGCGCCTAAAAAAGCTGCATGAGCGATTCTTTAAATAAAAAACCTTTCTACATCACCACCCCCATTTACTATGTAAATGATGCGCCACATATTGGCCATGCCTATACCACTATCGCATGCGATGTGATGACGCGCTTTATGGCGCTTGATGGGTACGATACATTTTTTCTAACAGGCACCGATGAACATGGCCAAAAGGTGGCGAAATCTGCCGAAAAAGCAGGCGTTACGCCACAAGAGATTTGCGATAAAAATTCTCAATATTTCCGCAAGCTCGTCAGCACAGGCGATAATTTGCTGAATGTGCGTAACGATGATTTTATTCGCACCACCGAGCCCCGCCATAAAGCCGCCGCACAAGAACTGTGGAAGCGTATCGAAGCCAATGGTTATATTTACAAAGATAATTATGGCGGCTGGTACGCCGTGCGCGATGAAGCTTATTATGCCGAAAGCGAGCTCGTTGAAAAAGACGGTAAAAAATTAGCACCCACTGGTGCTGAAGTGGAATGGATTGAGGAGGAAAGTTACTTCTTCAAACTCTCAGCTTTTGAAGATAAATTGCTGGAGCTTTA
>JALZUV010000227.1 GCA_023301245.1 Rickettsiales bacterium | reverse complement strand
TTTTATAATGCGAAGGGGCAGCGTTTCCGCACGGTTGATGGCGATGGCGTCACCACTCTCTTTCGCTACAATAATGAAGGCCAACAAGTCTTCAGTGTTGTTGATCTCAATGGCAACAATCAGATAGATTACACGACCGACCGCGTCACGTTCTCGCAGACCGACTACGCCACCGGCCCTCTGAATACTCTTGTAAGGGAAACCGAAAATCGCATTTTCCGCAGCACCCCTGGCACCGCAGCATCGATCGTGACCTCGCTTTCTCAAGCTTCCATCGATGGACTTAAGTCCTGGTCCACTCCCTTCAG
Source organism: Rickettsiales bacterium (assembly GCA_023301245.1). Classification (GTDB taxonomy): domain Bacteria; phylum Pseudomonadota; class Alphaproteobacteria; order Rickettsiales; family JALZUV01; genus JALZUV01. The sequence continues at coordinate 3,727 of JALZUV010000227.1, read as the reverse complement.
CCGCTCCGCGGCCACTTCATCCTCCGCTACCACCCTGCTGGGCAATGGAAATTGGACCAGCATCAGCACCGCGCCGTCTGGTCTCAAGACCACCACTCTCGCCACAGCGGGCCTCACCAGAAGCACTTCCTCGCAGGGCAGTGATGATGTTGCGATCTCAGGGAACGCCTACTTCTATGACTCCCATAACCGAGTCAGCCGCGTCACAAACACCCGCACCGGTGACAGCACACGCACCTACTACAATAATGACCAGCCTAGGACTGCAACCCTCGTCCGCACTGGGAACGATAGCCTCACTACCGCATACAGCTATGATCCGGTCGGCCGCACTCTCATGGTCGACTCCCCAGATAGTGACATCCTAGATGGATCGGGGACCCCCGCAACTAGCGATAACATCACCAGCTACAGTTACGATCATCGCGGGAACACCCTCAGCGTCAGCGGTGACCAGACCTACCAGAAGACCTACACCTATGATGTCGTCTCTCGTATGACATCCATGACCACCTACGGCACCGAAACGGCCACCACCACTTGGGAATACATGCTGGGGAGAAACCTCCTCAGTACAAAACTCTACCAAGACGGTAAAGGCACCGGATACACCTACACCACGGCGGGCCGTCTTAAGGAACGCATCTGGGCCAGAGGTGTCACCACCACCTACTCTTACGACTTCGAGGGCTACGACACTGGCTTCGGCCTCGATGCCAAGGCCGGCGACCTCGCTAAAATTGACTACAGCGACAACACCCCAGACATCGAATACACCTACCACCGCTGGGGCTCTCCGCATCAGATAACGCGGGACGGCGTCCTCCATGCCCAATACACCCATGATAATCCCGATCACCTCCTCATGACTGCGGAGGATCACAACATGGGATCGACCGTGCAGGGGAACTACAGCCTCACCCGGGCATATGACAATATCTTCCGCCCCGTGGAAGTGAGCACTCCCTTTCAACCCTCCGCCTATTCCTCGAACTACACCTACGACCCTGCCGGTCGCCTTGGCACCGTCACCGACCAAGCTGGGAAGGTCTTCACCTACGGTTACCTTGCCAACAGCGGGAGCATCGTCGAGAATGTCACCGGTCCCGCTCATACCGTGACCAACACCTGGGAGCCTCATCGGAATGTTCTCGTTTCTAAGTCCCATCAGGCCATCGATACCAGCCTCGTCTCAGCCTACACCTATAGCGTGAATGGCATCGGCCAGCGCACCTCAGTGGTGCCTACCGGGGCTGCCTTTGACGCCAATGTCGGGAACATCGGTTGGAGCTACAACGATCGCGGCGAGCTCATTCAGGCGGACCACGGCCTCGTCAATACCTCGAACCGTTCTTATGCCTACGATGGCATCGGAAACCGCCTCAAGAGCGCCGAGAGCCTCACCCTCCCGGGAACGGCAAACTACACCCCAAACAGCCTCAACCAGTACCAGACTGTTCCCGGTGGTGCCCCCGCCTTAGCGTATGACGATGACGGTAACATGACCGCTGGCCCTCTCCCTACCGACCTCACCGCCAACGCGCTGCTCACTTGGGATGCCGAGAACCGCCTCACCAAAATCATCAAACCAGATGCCACCGTCATCGAATTTGAGTATGACTACCTTAGCCGCCGGATCACCAAATTAGTCGGCGGATCTGTCACCAACCTCTACGCTTACAGTGGCTGGAACCTCATCATGGAAGTCGGAAAAACGCAGGGCGCGGTCGATGACTTCCGCGTCTACACCTGCGGTCTAGACCTCAGCGGCAGTATGCAGGGAGCTGGCGGTGTCGGGGGGCTACTCGCCCTCCAGCAGAGTAACGGCTTCACCCAAAATATTACGAAGTCCCACTACTACCCGACCTACGATGGGAACGGAAACGTGAGTGAGTACCTCAGCGAAACCGGAGCCATCGCCGCCCACTTTGAATACGATGGATTCGGAAACACCACTGTCGTCAATGGCACAACCCCAGGCCTCTTCGACATCCGCTTCAGCACAAAGAAGAGGGATACGGAGACCGGCCTCTACTACTACGGCTACAGATATTACGATCCCGTGACGGGCAGATGGCCAAGCAGAGATCCGATTGGGGAGAATGGCGGGGTGAATCTGTATGGATTTGTCTATAATTCTCCAAATGATTGGATTGATGTGCTGGGGAGAGAGCCAGTCAAAGGTGGTGTGCGGACTGTCAAATTAGGTGACCTCACCCAAGACGAGAAGGATAGAATGACAGCGATTGTTACAAGAAAGGACAAAAAGGGACGCGATAAGTGGTTGAAATCTCATCCACAACCAAATCCCAATGATCTTTTTCAGATGCTTTTTGATGAACGAGAGGAAGGCGTGGCTGCCCCTGTGATTGAACCGGGAGGTAAGGGTGATTATAGTAAGAATTGTAAGTGTGGCGATTTAAAGATGAGGAGATCTAACACTTTGTTTAAAACAAATAAATTATTGGATACTGGGAAGAACTCATACCCAATCCATTCCATCTCAAATGATTTTAATAAACCAACAGATTTAGGGCGGCTACGTCCAATTACGGAGCCGTGGGAGTTCCAAATTACGGGTGCTACTTGCTATAATATTTCCGTGGAAGTCACTCAATCTGTCCAATACTCAGATTTTGATTGGCTGAAAAAGATGATAACAGATACGACTCAGAGCCTCCTTTTGGAATCCACCCTCCATAGTGCGAAAAATGGAGCTTGGGTTTCAATATTACCAGGAAGGGGATTGGTACCCAGCACGTATAAAGGGCCCGATGGAAAGTCGAAATCTACGCAGACTCGCGTGATTGTCACGGGGGACAACGAAGATGGCATTGGTTGCTGTAGAAAAACATTTTGGATCAAATGATTAATAAAATAATACTGGGGGTTTTAGTTTTTTCGTGTTTAAATGGAAGATCGGAGAAAATTAATGGCGAGTTAGATCCTCTTTTTTTTGAGAGTGAAAATATCTTAAGGAAAGAAGTTAATCGTTTTTTTTCGGACCCCAAGGCTGAATTTTATCATCTAAGTCATGGCCAAATTTTCGCAATGTTCAAAATTAAAAAAAAGGGTTTTAAGAACTTCTTGATTGTGAATCCAGCGCTGGTCCCCATTAATTTTTTGAGCCTCAAAATTGATGGGAAACTAGCTTCTTTCGACGATTTTTTTGAGATAGCTACGATGAACGTTGGGACAGCTGAATACTCTTTGGTTCAGAGCAATGAGGCTGAAAAAATTAAAGGTAAGCATATCGACTACACTAAAAAAAGGTTTGAAGCAGTAGGGTTTTTGTTGAAAGAAGAGGCTCTGAAAGTCGACGAATCATTCGAAATTTCGTGTAAGCTAAAGCGGGATGGGAAAGTGTTTTCAATGGAAGCGTCGTTCTCTCATTTGTTGGGTTGGAATAGCTCTTTGGTTGTCGAGTTAGAGGGAAATATAAAAGCGTTTAAAGGGACAGACAAATAACGAGAGTGTCGGAAAACCCTGATTGAGCCTTTGGATTCGTTGCGGGAGGATACGGGAGGATAAATATTTAGATTGCCAGACGATTTGCTGAGTTTCCTCTTATTTAGATTGCCAGACGATTTGTATTTAGATTGCTATTTAGATTGCCAGACGATTTGCAGAGTTTCCTCTTGTTCTGGGGGTTGGGGGGATTAAGGTGGCGGGGTGTTGAAGAAGCCGAGGCGATTTTTGGTTCCGAGTGATTCCGGTGGGGCGGGGC
>JALZUV010000226.1 GCA_023301245.1 Rickettsiales bacterium | reverse complement strand
GAAGAAAAAGCAGCTATCCATTAGGCGCGATCTTCGTCCGGAACAATCGGCGAGTTCGGCTACCGCGAAATATACGCAAAAATGACGAAGGAAGCCAGAAACCGGAAGTAAAAATCAGCTACGAACCAAAGTGCGACTACCGCCTTGTAGGGCCAGCTAGTTCGGCTACTACGAGACTATACGCAAGAAAGAAAAATCATGTTAAAGGACACTACCTCGGTGAGTTTGGAGGCACCAAGAATCGCGCTCCGCCCCAATAGCAGTGGTGTATCGGGAAGAAGAGAGCTTGATCTTGACCGGCCCGGGGTCGTCCAGGAAGCGAACGATGTAGAGGGATGAGGTAGTGGTGTGCGCGGAGATTTTTCCAAGCCACCAATGATGATCGCGGGCCTTGTACCAGATGTGGGCGCCGACGGGGAGGATGGTGCTACTGAAACGGCTGGTCCAGAGGCGGTGCGTGACGAGGTCGTAACCGGGAGATAGGAAGCGGGCGCCCTGGTCCCGAGAAAGTTCGCGTGGGGCTGCACCGATGCGCATGCGAAGTTTAAGCGGTGTTCCGGCCCAGTATTTGAGAACATGTTGCCGGAAGTGCTGGAGGTCCGTTTCTCGTTCCCATGATGGTTGGAGAAGACCTTTCCAGTGGGTTTCGTAGAGGACGGCGATGACTCCGCCACGGCCGCGTACGGACCGGTGGCTGGTAATTTTATCGACGTCTAAACGGTCGATGGGCACGGAGACATCATCCGCGGTGACGTGGTAAGGGGGGGATTTGGTGGTGTAGTTGTTGAGGACGTACGCCGTTAATCCGGCAGGGAGAAAGCGGGGAAGATCGGAGTTGTCGTGGGGGTTGGCGCAGGGCTTAGTGCGAGCTACCGCCACCCGACAGGGGGCATCGGCGCCCGGCATGTCGTTGGGGAGATCCAGATATAGGAGCTTGGAGGCCAGGGGACGGCCATCCGGGGTTGCGTCGGCCTCCGAGGGGCCGACCGCTAAAATCTTGAAAGGTCCTGTCCAGTTAAGCGCGAGCTTAGCTTTGAGGACCCTGGCATCGGTGCCAGCTTTGGCGCCTTGCCTAATGGTGCCGGCGGAGTTATAGACCCAAACCCAGCCACCAATGGCATAAATAGGGACTTTGTTTAGGCCATCTGATAAGGCAGAGTTGCGGCGCTCAATACGGGCGACGGTGAGAGCATGCATCTCACGTACAATCGCGTACGCGCGGCGCTGGCGGTCTGCAGCCAGGTCGCAGTACTCGAGATGGTCGCGAGCCAAGCTCTGGTGTCCCCGAGCAGAAAGTTGCTCGAAAACAGCAAGAGGGAGGCGGGGGAGGCGGTTCATGTACACCTCGTTGGGAGCCAACCCGGTAGCGGCACTGACGGAATTATTATATGTAAATTCCACGTGCGGCAAATGGGCATCCCAGTCATCCTGTCGTTCATTGACAACCATGGCGAGCATTTGAGCCATGGTGTGATTTACGCGCTCGACACCACCGTTACCGTTAGGGTGATAGGAGCTGGTTAAAATTTTGCGCATACCGATTTTTTTGTATACGGCGTGAGACAACTTGGCGCAGAATTGGAGACCGTTGTCAGAAAGGAGACTAACGGGGCATCCCCATAAAGGGATGTACTTGTTGACCAAAATTTCGGCGGTACCTTCAGCCGTAAATTCTGAGGCGGAAACAGCGTACATGTCTGCTCGCCGACTGAAACGGTCAGTAAAAAGGAGAATATAGGAATTCCCCTTTGGCGTAACCGGGAGGGGGCCAAAATAATCGACGCTTACCGCGATTCCAGGCCCAGAGGGCAAGGGGAGCGAAAGGATAGGCCAGCGCACCGTATTTCGAGACGTTTTTCGGGCTTGGCACTTGAGGCAGTGCCGAAGCCACCATCGTGTGCTGATGTTCATCCCAATCCACCAATAGAAGCGCTCGAGCATTGACAATGTGCGGGAGACTCCTAGGTTTATCGGCGCTGTCGTTTGCGGCCGGGGTTGGTTTTCGTACCAACAAAATGGTGCCGTCATCATCCCGATGGAGGCGTCCTTTGTCGGTCAAGGAGCGGATTTCCGACATAGGGGGCCGTTTTTGAGAAGGGATGTGCGAGAGGAAGTCCTCTGGGGCAACTGGGGGACTGCCCATTAGGAGGTACCGAATGGCGGCCTCACAGGCTGGTTCAGCGCGTTGTTCTCGCGCCCAATCTGCGTGAGAGTACCGCTCGACGGACTCGCGAAATTCGAGCTCCGCGGGGGTAGGTTCCTCAGGAAGAGCGACCGGAGGGACCGTGGCCGAACTTTGTACTCCTAACAATGGAGCGGTAGGCTCGGTCGCGGCGGCAGCGGCGGCGGCGGGAGGAGACCGAATAGGCGGTGGTCTAACCGCCTCGGCGGGACGGACGGGCCTCTCGCTTTGGGGCGGAGGTACCCGCGGTCGCCGGGGGCGCTGCATAGCAGCTGTTGGTTGTGGCGCCGTTTTTGGCGCGGGGTCCGAGAAACCGTAATCGACGGCAGGTCTTGGGGACCCAGCAGCGGCGGCTTGTCGCCGTCTTGTCCGCGTCGAAATTAATTCCGACGGAGCGAGGGAAGGCGGGCGCGCCTGTAAAAGCGAGGCGCAACCGGTTTCGAAACCCGGTTGGCCGTGGCGACACGCGAGGCTGCCTGAGACTGAGCAGGGGATGCCTGAGAACCGATGTCCGTAGCTAGAGAGTCTATAGATTTGGACGCTAGCGTAGCCGGAGCGGTAGGAGCCTGGGGCTCAAGGGCTTGTATGGGCTCGGGGAAAAACATATTCTGACCGAGACCCAATGGAGCCAGTGGAGGTGCAGCGGGCACAGCAAACACCGAAGCGGCGACTTGTCCGTCAGTTCGGGTGGCTGTGGCAAAATTATTGCTGGCATCTCGTGAAAAGACGGAGGTGTTGGCACGAGCGACAAATTCTCCTTGTGGAGCATCGAGGTCGTCAATCCTCATTCGTGGCCCGTGTTCGCGAAAATCGCGAAAATCA
>JALZUV010000225.1 GCA_023301245.1 Rickettsiales bacterium | reverse complement strand
GATAAAATGTTAATGCCCGATTCCGATGTCACCATCTCCGAAAATGACCGTATCATCGTACTAGCCATGACCAAATCCGTGCATAAAGTAGAAGACCTATTCAGCCGAAGTAGCGAAATTTATTAGTGATAAAAAACGAAAGCCCTTCAAAAGTTTTTACACTTTCAAAGGGCTGTGATTTTACTCTTCAATTGATTCATCAGGAAAATCTTCGATATCTTTGCATTTTGAACATCTCTTGGACTGATAGAAAAGCCCATGCCCGCCATGAAAAGGACTACCAAGATCTTCCCATTCATGCTCGCATGATGGACAAACCTTAGCGATTAACGCCATTATTTTTAATAATGGTTGATTCATATTCACAGGGTCAACCTCCCTCTTGAATACAATACAATAATCTTCCTCATTGTAGTCTCGCTTCAGCTCCACTGGAGGGTCATCATCGTTCGCTGGATACTTATCAAACAAGTTTTTCAACAAACTAAAAAAGTTTTCAGCTTCATGCTTGTCTGTAAAAGCAAGCTCACCACTAACTTGAACAGTTTGTTTGAAAATTCCTTTTTCCGAGAAAAAAGAGAGTAACGTTCCATTCATTTTCATGATTAGAATTTTTTAAATTAAAAAATATATCTTTATTACATCCTTACAAAAGTAAGAGACGAGTCTGCGTCATCGTGATTACACGAGAAAACACTTAAAAAAAGTGAAAAAGATAGCAATGAATATAGCAAACTTTACCATAAAAAGCATGTGACAGTTTTGTTAAGAATTTAGCTGATATTAAGGGAATCCTTTAAATACAGCAAAGGCCTCTCACTAGAATGTTAATTCCAATGTAGAGGCCTTTACTTACTTGTCTTCTGAGAAAAACTTTTCGTACAATTTGTCGAATTCATTTTTGCTCTTTGTGCTCTTTTGTTTTTGGGCTTTTTGAACCTTCTGCCAATTATAAATGGCATTTTGGTTCGCTTTTGATTTTTCGGCATTGCTACTTCTTATCGATTTATAGCTTTTTCCTGAGCTTCCGCTCGATTGTGGAAAATCAAACATACCAATAAAGTACATTGATGAACCCACAGCTAGAATAAAAGCTGCAACCATAAAAAATACAAAAACTTGGGCATCTTTGGCTAATTTTTTTGCCATTTTTAAAATAATTTTAAAATTAAAAAACACCTTTATTACATCCTTACAAAAAGTAAGAGACGAGTCATTCGTCATCGCAAAGAGAGCGAGAAAACACTAAAATAGTGAAAAGATAGCCACCATTATAGCTTAATAAGCTGCCACTTACATGACAGTTGCGTGAAGATTCAAATCTCGTCATTCAGTGAATTACGAGCAGTTAACCCACCCGATAATTCGGCGCTTCTTGGGTAATCGTTACATCATGCGCGTGGGATTCGCGTAGGCCAGCACTGGTAATTTGCACCATATCGCAGCCATGCTGCATCGATTCAATCGTGCCGTGGCCTGTGTAACCCATCGCCGCTTTTAAGCCACCGATAAGCTGATGAATAACGCCTGAAACGGAACCTTTAAACGGCACGCGCCCCTCAACCCCTTCGGGCACAAGTTTCATCGTGTCGTTAATTTCTTGCTGGAAATATCGGTCAGCCGAGCCACGCGCCATCGCGCCGACGCTGCCCATACCGCGATAACCTTTATAGGAACGGCCTTGGAATAGAATCACTTCGCCGGGGCTTTCTTCAGTCCCCGCAAAGAGCGAACCTAGCATGATGCAATCGGCACCCGCTGCAATGGCTTTGGCCACATCGCCCGAGAATTTAATACCGCCATCGGCAATGAGCGGCACATTATGTTTACGCGTAACCGCTGACACATTCTGAATGGCCGAAAGTTGTGGTACGCCCACCCCTGCCACCATGCGCGTGGTGCAAATAGAACCGGGGCCAATCCCCACCTTCACGGCGGAGGCTCCTGCTTGAATCAACGCCTCGGCTGCTTCTGCCGTGGCAATATTGCCTGCGATAATCGAGAAATCTTTATGTTTAGCGCGAAGGGCTTTAACCGCTTCAATCACATTTTTAGAATGACCGTGAGCCGTATCGATAATAACGACATCTACCCCTGCGGCAATGAGTGCTTCTGCACGTTCAACACCATCAACACCAATGCCGATAGCCGCGCCTACACGTAAGCGACCATGTTCATCTTTGGTGGCATTCGGAAAAGCTTCTGCTTTTTCAATATCTTTTACCGTCACTAAACCAACGCAACGATGGCTGTCATCCACCACAACGAGTTTCTCTAAACGGTGCTTATGCAGCAAAAGTTTTGCTTCATCGCGGTTCATGCCTTCTTTAACCGTCACTACTTCGCGGGTCATTAGCTGTTGCACTTGTTGTTTCATGTCAGTTGCAAAACGAACATCGCGGTTGGTCAAAATCCCTACGAGCTTACCATCTTTCTCCGTTACAGGAATTCCCGTAATCGCATGGTGCTTCATAAGCGCCAACGCATCAGCCAACGAGGCATCAGGGCGAGTGGTCACAGGGTTTATCACCATGCCTGATTCGAATTTTTTAACCTTCATCACTTCGGCAGCTTGTTGCTCTACCGTCATATTTTTATGCAAAATACCAATACCGCCATGCTGCGCCATGGCTATAGCGAGGTTAGCCTCGGTCACCGTATCCATCGCCGCCGATAGCAGCGGAATGCCCAGCGTAATCTCACGCGTTAGGCGACTAGTAGTGTTAACTTGATTGGGGACAACGTCAGATGCCGCAGGTTGCAGCAGTACATCGTCAAAGGTCAGAGCTTGAGCTATTTGGTGTTCCATGTGCGACTTGTAAAGATGCGTAGTAAAATGTCAAGTATGGCATTGCAATATTAAAAGCGGTTAGCTATAAGCATCGCATCCACATAGTGCCCGAGTAGCTCAGGTGGTAGAGCAAGGGATTGAAAATCCCTGTGTCGGCGGTTCAAGTCCGTCCTCGGGCACCATT
>JALZUV010000224.1 GCA_023301245.1 Rickettsiales bacterium | reverse complement strand
AAATTGAACGAAGATATGGGCGCCGATATTATCGACATTAACTTTGGTTGCCCCGTGCGTAAGGTGGTCAATGGCGATGCTGGCTCTGCACTCATGCGTAAAGAGAAACTCGCCGGTGAAATTTTAGAAGCTACCGTGAAAGCCGTGAAAATTCCTGTGACGCTCAAAATGCGAATGGGCTGGGATCACGATACGTTAAACGCGCCGCTTTTTGCCAAAATGGCCGAAGATATCGGCATTCAAATGATAACCGTACATGGCCGCACCCGCTGCCAAATGTATAAAGGCAGCGCTGATTGGGAATTTATTAAAAAGGTGAAGGAAGCCACTAAACTTCCTGTCATCGTCAATGGCGATATCACCGACTTTGATAGTGTTGATAGCGCATTAAGCCAATCAGGTGCTGATGGTGTAATGATTGGCCGCGGCTCCTACGGAAAACCATGGTTTCCACAGCAAGTGATTGAACATTTAAGCGGTAACGAAATTACCACCCGCCCAAGCTTGCAAGAAGAACGCGACATGGTGCTAGAACATTACGAAGATATGCTAAGCACCTATGGCGAAGTCAACGGTGTACGTGTCGCGCGCAAACATATTGGCTGGTACAGTAAAGGCTTATACGCTGGCGCCGAATTCCGCCACCGCTTCAACAAGCATAATGAATCCGCCCCTGCGATTAGTGAAATTCATGACTTCTACCAACAGCTAATCGACCACGGTGCAAGCCGCGAAGGTTTTTAGGCGCTACCGCGCACTAAAAACCCGCCATTTAGATAGCCTTGTTTGCCGTATAAAAACGGCTCACCATTTAGGTCGGTCATGATGCCGCCTGCGGCTTCGATTATACAATGGCCGGCGGCAGTATCCCATTCCATAGTGGGGCCAATGCGCACGTATAAATCGGCGAGACCTTCGGCAACGAGGCCGAATTTTAGGGCCGAGCCTGCGCCCACATGTTCTTTCACTTTTACGCCGTTATTATTCAGCCACTGCGTAAGCTTGGGCGAACGATGCGAGCGGCTAGTCACCACCCGTAACCCATCATCAGGGCGTTTGGAGGTTTGAATTTTTTGCCATTCTTCGCCGTCATTACGTTTATAAGCACCTTGACCAGCAACGGCCTTGTAAATTTTATGTTGTGCAGGCACGCCGAGAATACCAATGACGGGTTTTTTATTTTCAACCAACGCAATGTTGGTGGTAAATTCATCGAGGCCTTTAATGAAACTTTTTGTGCCATCGACGGGGTCAATCAACCAAAAAGCCGCGCCTTCGGGTAGATCAGGTTTTTCACCTTCTTCCGATACGGTTGGAATTTCGGGGAAGAGCTTTTCCAACGCATCGACAATTAATTTATTGGCCGCTTTATCGGCTTTTGTCACGGGTGACTCATCCGATTTCTCTTCAATATCTAAATCAGTTTTCCAGTAGGGCAAAATCACTTTATGCGCCGCTTCGCAAATTTCAATCAACGCATCCATTTGCGCGGCAACTTTTAAAACTAATTCAGATTGGCTCACGCAGCCTCGCTTCGGTTTTTGCGCGGCTCATTTAAATGCAGCACTTCAAAATTCTGCACGCAATCCGATTCGGCAGGCGCTGCGCTTTTCGCATCGCGCCAAAGTGTATAATGCATCACTTCCCATCTATCGGGATTTAGCGCGGTCAGATGATAATAAAGGTCAGGGTGCTCCAGTATTTTTTTATGACGATTTTTCTGGTTCAAAATCACTTCTTCTAGGCTTTCTTCGGCTGACACCATATCGCTTTCGCAACGGGCGAAACTTGGTGGAGTGGTCAGCTTACCATCGGATTGATGCAGCACTATCCAGCTGCGCGTGCGCGGGCGGCGAAATTGACTAACGAAACCTTGGAATAATTCATCAAACAAGAAATCGCGTGCGCCCGTTAAATCTTCCCACACGTAAAAGGGCGCATAGAGTTTATCATCACGATTATAAAGAAATGCCTTATGTACCATGCCTTGCACATCTTCAAACGCGGGGGCGCGTTGCGCGACTCGTTCTTCAATAATAGAATCATCTGCATCATGCGGCAGGTGTAAGGAATATTGCAGAGCTAACATAATTTCTTTCGTATTAGGCGAAGGATGAATTTATGCCCGTCTTGGTGCAAGTTTCAAGTCTATTTTACAGGTTGTGATATTTCTTTCACTTCTGTTGCATCTAACGCGCGATAAAAGCAACTTATGCGATTAGTATGGCAGGCTGGCCCTGCTTGTTCGACGATAACCAATAGTGCATCTTTATCACAATCAAATCGCAACTCTACCAGCTTTTGCGTATGGCCTGAGGTTGCCCCCTTATGCCACAACTGCTGACGCGAGCGCGAATAATAATGCACTTCGCCCGTCTCCAAGGTTTTATCAATCGCCTCTTGGTTCATCCATGCCAGCATCAGCACTTCTCGCGATTCAGCCGATTGCGCGATGGCAGGAATAAGCCCTTGCTCGTTGAAAGCAAGCTTCACGAGGCGGCCTCTAATGTTTTCAATGCTTGGCTTTCATCATAGGCAAGCACATCGGCGCGCTCATTATATTTATCGCCTGCGTGGCCTTTCACCCAGTTCCAATCAATTGTATGGCGGTTTACTTCCGCTTCCAGCTCTAACCATAAGTCTTTATTTTTGACGGGCTTTTTGGCGGCGGTTTTCCAGCCTCTCGCCTTCCACCCTGCCATCCATTCGGTGATGCCTTTCATCACATAAGTGCTATCGGTATAAATAGCGACCTCGCAAGAATCTTTGAGCGCCCGCAAGCCTTCAATGACCGCCATCATCTCCATACGATTATTGGTCGTGTCTGATTGCGCGCCAGATAAATCTTTTTCATGGTCGCCATAAATTAGCACCGCGCCCCATCCGCCAGGTCCAGGGTTGCCGCTACATGCACCATCAGTATAGAGAATTACTTTTTTCATTTGATATATTCTTTAAACGGTTGTGACTGACAATGGAACTGCCATTTTTTAACATATTCGGTCGGGTCGTGGGGTTTAACGACGGCCCCCTCTACTTGAAAGAACCAATCTTTAGCGCGGCTTAACAGGCAACGCAACGCCGCAGCACGGGCAAGCAAGGGGAGAGATTCCAACTCATCATTGCTCAATGGGCGCTGCTGGTTGTAGCTGCTGATAAGTGCGATGGCTTTCTCTTTATTAAATTCAGCATTATCTACCCCATCAAAACACCATGCATTGAAGGTAATTGCGAGATCATAAGCCAAATATTCCTCGCAGGCGAAATAGAAATCAATCACGCCGCTTAGTTTATTATCCGTAAAAAATACATTATCGGGAAAAATATCAGCATGCACCACTCCACGCGGCAAATTAAGGTGTGGCCATTGCTGGAATGTTTCAAGCTCCTGCGCTATTTGCTGCGATAATCCTAAACCAAATTCATCAAGACGTTCTTTTACCTGATGATAAAGCCCCCCCAATTTATGGGGCGCTAGACTGTTATTTAAGCGTAAATCAAACTCACGGGCGGCCTGATGCATTTCTGCGTTAAGCGTACCAATTTGCGCTACATGCTGCGGCTTAGTTTCTTTAAGCGACTTACCTTGTAAAAAGCTGGTAAGGGCAATATTACGCCCCATCACTTGGCTAATTAATTCACCATCAGTTCGCGCTACCGTATGGGGACACACTACGCCTTGTGCTTTCATATGCGACATTAATTGCAAATAAAAAGGCAGGTCTTGCGGGTTAATGCGCTGCTCATAAAGCGTTAATATGTACTGGCTTTGCGTTGTGGTAAGCAGATAATTACTATTATCAATGCCTGCCATAATAGGATGAGCGGACTGCAACCCCCCTATATTATAGTGAGTCAATAGTTGCGCTATTTGTTCATCAGTTAAGTGGGTGTAAACGGCCATGGGTTGTTGTGCACAAAGCGAGGTAAAAAAGCCAGTGCTAAATAGGAAAGACGGAGTGCGATAAACCTCATTTAATGAGATTTTATTATAGGCCAACCTACTTTAGTCGATAGGTAGGTAAATTTTGCCTATATGTCACATATTTGGCTCGCCCCCCTAGTATTTCACCTAAATAGGTAAAAACTTCAAATTAAATCAGAAACTAATTCTTATATATTCCATACTCTTATGAATAGTTTTCCGATTAACTAGGAAAAAATTTCCGCCCATTAATACTTTGTTAAGTTTTATAAGGTAAATTTAGTAAAGTAACCGCCGTCTAAGGAGTTTAACATGGCTGACGCCCTCTCTACCACGACCGAAATCGATAATGATGACTCTGCAAGATCTGCGGGCATCAGCGATGGCAGCGTTATTGCGTCGCTTCAAGCATTCGGTCCTATTCGCCTAGGTTTAATGGCGGCAGTAGCGATGGTGCTTATCGGATTCTTTATTTTTCTTTCTGTACGTATGGGCGCGGCAGGCATGGAGCCACTCTTTACTAATTTGCCGATTGAAGATAGCGGAGCCGTTGCAGCAGAGCTTGATAAACGCGGCGTGCTTTACGAACTTCGCGCCAATGGCAGTCAAATTCTTGTATCAAGCGATGAAGTTTTACGCCTACGTATGGCGCTCGCACAAGAAGGCTTACCCGGCACAGGTTCGGTTGTGGGTTATGAGATTTTTGATAACTCAGATTCAATGGGAACATCGAATTTCGTATTGAATGTAAATATGGTTCGCGCATTAGAGGGCGAGCTTTCACGTACCATTAGCGCTTTTCGTGGCATTGAAAGTGCACGTGTGCATTTGGTCGTTCCAAAGCGTGAGCTTTTCACCCGTGACCGCCGCGAGCCTACTGCGTCGGTAGCGCTCACCATGCGCGGCGATCTTGGTAAAGCCGAAATTCGCGCGATTCGCCATATGGTAGCCACTGCCGTACCAGGCTTAAAATCTAGCAAAATTACTATCGTTGATAATAAGGGTCGCCTACTTGCACGTGGCCTCGCCGATGGCGAAGAGGAGGCGGCCTTCTCGTCTGACTCAGAAGAGTATCGCATTAATTTCGAGAAGCGTATTCGCCGCACGATTGTAGATCTACTAGGTAGCTCGCTAGGTTCTGATAAAGTACGCGCCGAAGTAAATGCCGATATAGACTTTGACCGTATCGTTGTAAATTCAGAAACTTATGACCCTGAAAGCCAAGTGGCGCGCTCTATCCAAGAAAGCTCCGAGCTAGAAGAAAGCAACGAGAAGGATGCTAACGATAATGTGACGGTAGCCAATAACCTGCCCGACGCTCAAGCAGGAGACGCTGGCACAAGCGCTTCGCGCCGCCTAGAGCGCTCAGATGCAACGACTAACTTTGAAATCTCCAAGGAAATTAGAAACCACGTCACAGAGACAGGTACTGTTAATCGCTTATCTGTTGCTGTTTTAGTAGATGGTACTTACAGCCTAAATGAAGAGGGCGAAACGGAATATTCTCCACGCGATGAGGCAGAGCTTACACAAATGGCGCAGCTCGTAAAATCAGCCATTGGTTTTGATGAGTCACGCGGCGATACAGTAGAAGTCATTAACATGCCATTCAGCGACCCTGTAGCGTTAGAAGTTCCTGAAGAGCCTCTCGCATGGTTGCGTGACGAGCTTCAAGGCATCGTCCAAACGCTGGTCATTGGTGGTGTGGCAATACTGGCCATCCTACTCATCATCCGCCCGATGGTTACCCGTGCGATTGAAGCCACCCGTGTTGACCCTGAACTAGAGGCAGCAGAGAAAGCCGCACTAGCTGCACCAACACTTGCTGGCCAATTAACCGACCAGCGCTTTGAAGAAGATGATGAGGATGATTTGATTAATATTGACCGCATACAGGGTCGTATTAAATCAGCCTCTTTCCGTAAAATTAACGATATTGTCGATCAACATCCTGATGAAGCACTGCAAATTATGCGCCAGTGGGTTCAGGGTACCGATTGATTATTAAATAAGACGAGGTTTTATTATGGCTAAGGCAAAAGAAGCCGCTCGATATAGCGGAATTGAAAAAAGTGCGATCTTAATGATGTCGATGGGTGACGAAAATGCCAGCAAGCTTTTCGCCTTGATGGAAGATGAGGAGATTAAAGAAATCTCTTCTATCATGTCGAGCCTCGGCCAAGTGCCCTCCGAAGTAGTTGAAAAACTCTTTATGGAGTTTGCCGATTCGATGAATTCAAGCGGTGCCGTGATGGGTAACCTCGATAGCACCGAACGCTTACTGCAAAAAGCCCTCGGCAAAGACCGTGTCGATGGAATTATGGATGATATTCGTGGCCCCGCAGGTCGCAACACGTGGGAAAAGCTGGGTAATGTGAGCGAAGAAGTACTCGCCACTTATTTGAAAAACGAATATCCACAGACCATCTCGCTTGTGCTTTCGAAAATTAAACCCGACCATGCTGCACGCGTATTAACCGTGTTGCCTGAAGATGTAGCGATGGATGTTATCACCCGTATGTTGAGCATGGAATCTGTCAAAAAAGAAGTGCTCGATGGGATTGAAAAAACCCTCCGCGTAGAGTTTATGAGCAACCTAGCAAAAACTCAACGTCGCGATAGCCACGAGATGATGGCCGAAATTTTCAATAACTTTGACCGTAATACCGAAACGAAATTTATGGGTGACCTAGAAGGCCGCGACACTGATTCAGCCGAACGTATCCGCGCCTTAATGTTCACCTTTGAAGATCTCCTTAAAATTGATGCTACAGGAATTCAGGCTGTCCTTCGTACCATCGACAAAGATAAACTTGCCGTTGCACTCAAAGGTGCAGGCGACGAAATTAAAGAGTTATTCTTTGGTAACATGAGTGAACGCGCCGTGAAAATTTTGAAAGAAGATATGGAAAGCACAGGCCCAGTTCGCTTGAAAGATGTAGATGAAGCGCAAATGTATATCGTTATGACCGCAAAAGACCTCGCCGCTAAAGGTGAAATTGTTATTGCCGATGGCAGTGGCGACGATCAACTAGTTTATTAGGAAACAAATAAAGAAATATTATGAAAATTAGCCCATTTACCTACCAATCATTTGCTGCCGAAGAGCCTGCTACTTCGCCTGTGGCCGTGATGGATGTGGAGGGCGAAATTGACATTATTGAAGAAACAGTCGTAGTCACTTTCGATGAAGATGAAATGGAAGTGGCAAAAAAGGCTTCCTACGACGATGGCTTTATGGCGGGTAAAAAAGAAGGTATTCGCGAAGCAGAGATGAAAACTCAGCAACATCAAAATGAGATTTCTACCGTGCTCTCTGGCGTAGAGACAAGCTTGAAAGACCTTCACCAGCAATATGATACTGCCATCGCAACGCGCCAATCTGAACTAGGACGATTAGTGCTAGCCTGTGCAGAAAAAATTGCGGGTGAAGCATTGCGTAAAGATCCCGCAAGCGACATTAATGAAATGATTGGCGATTGCGTAGAAGGCCTTTTTGATTCACCTGAAATTACGGCCAGTGTCCATCCCGACTTAGTGCCACATTTGCAGCAAAGCCTGCCAAAAACTATTACAATTACCGCAGATGAAACCTTACAGCTAAGTGATTGCCGCCTTAACTGGCAGCATGGTCAAGCAATGCGCGATAGCACCAGATTGTGGGACGAAGTGGAGCAAATTATTGAACGTCATTTTGACAAACCTTCCGCCAAAATTAGCCCTGAACCTATCGGTGCAGAGCAGGTGACAGATAACCCAACACCTACACCAGAGCAACCTGCTGAAGCTACTCCCGTAGAAGCGGTAGACGTAAAAACACCTACCCCTATAACAGCGCCCGTAATGGACATAAAAACAGAAGCCCAAGGAGAGAATAATGAGTGAAGAAATCGAAGATATGGATGCATTAATGGCCGCGCAGATGGAAGAACCATCCGCCGCATCACAAATGCAAACGAGCGACACTCTCGGTGATAGCATGAGCGAATCGTTCGAAACTGAGAGCAATACCAACCTTTCACTCGAAGCGGTTTACGATGTTCCAGTTAACGTATCAGTTGTGCTTGGAAAAACGACCATGCAAGTTAACCAGTTGCTAAAATTGGGGCGTGGTGCAGTTGTTGAGCTTGACCGTAAAGTTGGAGAGCCCATTGATATTTTAGTCAATAACCGCCTTGTAGCGCGTGGCGAAATTGTAGTGGTTGAAGACCGCATCGGTGTGACCATGACAGAAATTATGAAAGCAGAATAAAACTATGCGACTCCTTATTATTGGTAATTTAGGCGGACAAATTGGCGAGGCAACTCGCATTGCCCGTAGCCGTGGCGCAAGCGTTAACCAAGT
>JALZUV010000223.1 GCA_023301245.1 Rickettsiales bacterium | reverse complement strand
TGGGAATATATGACGGCCGAGAACATGGAAATTATCGCCATTGGCTTTGTCGCCGCTTTTATTTCCGCGTTATTCGTCGTCGATTGGCTAATTAAATTTTTAGGCAAACACGGCTATTCCCCGTTCGCCTATTACCGCATCGCCATCGGCGGGCTGATGCTCGTGCTGCTTTTAGCTTAGGCGATTCCTACCCCAGTTGCAGGCGATTGATTTATCCGTGGATGTGATTTTATTTCTTGTTCCTTAGTAAACTCACTCGCAAATTTCTCTGCATCAGTGCTATGACTGCGGGTGATAAATGGTTGTACCACTGCATATAAATCCATTGCCTCTTGCGCGGTTTGTCCACCTGGTAGCGCCTTTACTAAAGAGGTCAGAGGTTCTTGAATATTACTCGCCATCACCGCTTTGGAAATTTTAGTAATGCTATGTTTTTTCGTAATTTTTTTACTTTCAACCGCCGCGCTAATGGCTGCTGTTATTTCTTCTTCTTTAACGGCGACTTGGTCGCTCTTGCTCAAGCTCTTGGCGAGTGCTTCGATAAGTGGATTTTCTTGTGTTTCAGAAAAGTTTAACACTAAATCTGCGGCGCGTTCAGACAATTTATCCAATTGCGAAACTGCTTCTTTTCCGGCAAGTAATTTACTAGCAATTTTAACGACTTTATTCGTCATCAATTCTATTTCTTCAGGGTGAGGAGATTGCTTCTTCACTTTTAATGTTGAGTTAACGTAATATTCCGTCACATCTTTAATAATTTCTTGTTTCTCTTCTGTCCCTAAAACTACGGGAATGTCGGCAACACTACTTGCGACAAGATCGGCTAGCAATTCAGTTTCGTCTAGCTCACCGCCTTCATATTTATCTTTTGGTAAGAAGCCAACAAGAACGTCGCCTGCAAGGTAGGTAGCATTTCCTAAAAGAATACTCCCGCCGAGCATTTTTTTACGCATGCTTGGATCTTTAATCCCTGATTTAATATTTTTACCAAGTGCTTTAAAGCTAATATCAGTAGAGCCATCAGGCAAAGAATCTTCTGCTAAACCAGATGCAATTCCGAGTAAGCTAGAGCCTAGGAAAACGCCTGAAGCGTATTTTTCCTGATTGCCACGTAGTGCTTGATAGGCTTTGCGAGGATTTAAGTTCGAGAGTTCTTTTGTGTTATCGTATTTTTTCTGTGGGCTTGCTAGTGCTAACCAACCAGAAATGGACAGTGAGCCATCCGTAATATTTGCTAAACCAGAGAGCACCTCTCCTTGGTTATTATTCTCTTTACCTTGTTTGTAGGTCATAACACCGCGACCAATATAAAGCATACGCCCAACAATTTGAACGATGGAACCAATGGTGATGGCGTTCTTTTCAATTTTGCGATGCACATTTTGTTTCTCGTCAGCATTCAACCATTCTTTAAGCTCACCAATTGATTTATTATCTTTCGTCGCTTCCTCAAGTTTACGGTTAAATTCGTTGCGATATTGCTCAGGCCCTTCGGTCGCGTAATTCATAAAGATGAGCGATTGTAGCGCGCCCAAGTAACCATAGGTGCGGGTTAATGCTTCGCGATTATCTTTAAATCCATCAATATATTTACCAATTGCGCCGCGTTTATCGGCCGCGGCGCCATCCTTAGAGGAACCGCTAGAACCAAAAGCAAAAACCAGATCACCGAGTAGATAAATGAAACCGGTGATTTTGGCAGGGTTACTCACTAAAAAGCGGCTTGTGTCTTTGGCTTTGTTGATAATATTACCAAGGCGTGCGCCCATATTCTCAACCGTATGGCTTACACCTGAGGTGAGGCCCAGCTCGCTGAATATTTTTAATAGTCCAGTTTCATGGTTGAAATGGGTAAGTGTAAGTGTAGGGACACCATGTTCATCTTTGCCCATTTGGGTTTTATAACCCTTTTCCTGCAATTGTTTTTTAATCGCAGGCAAGCGTCCCGTTCCATTTTCCACGGGCTCATAGATAACCGCCTCCCACTCTTTATCGGCAAGAGTGGTTTCTAGGAAATTGATACGACTCTCTGGGTCATCCCAAATGTGTACGCGCTGAATGTGGTTCTTTTTCGTCATAGTTTTTCTATCTAGGTAAAATATAGCGCGTTTTAGGGGTAAATAGGGTTACAATTTTATGACAATGCTATGAGGTGCGATAGGCTAAGTTATTGTTAAAAAACAAATGAGTCCGTTATGAAGCGCGTCATATTCCCATTATTCATAGTAATTTTTGCAAGTTTTCCTGCTGTTGCGGTGGAAGCGGAACAGGCAAGCTTCGGCATTTGGTCATTATTACCAGCGGCGTTGGCCATTGGTATGGCGCTGTTAACACGGCAGGTTATTGTGTCGCTTTTCCTCGGTGTTTGGTCGGGCGCGTGGCTGCTTGCTGGGGGCGATTTACACGCCATTTGGCAAGGGTTTTTGCGCGTGATGGATACATGGTTGTTGCAATCTATTGTACCGAGCGATGCTTCGACCGATCATATTTCCATCATCATGTTTACGCTCACCGTGGGTGGTATGATTGGAATTATTCGTCATAATGGCGGGATTGATGGCGTGATAAACTGGATGTCGTCAAAAGTGAAAACGGCCAAAGGCGCACAATTTGCTGCCATGGGCGCTGGCCTTAAGATTTTCTTCGATGATTATGCCTCGATGATTATTGCGGGTAACACCATGCGCCCATTGGCCGATGAGCGCGGCGTTAGTCGTGAAAAGCTCGCCTATATTGTCGATACTACCGCATCGCCCATTGCCTCGATTGCGCTGCTGACCACGTGGATTGGTTTTCAAGTGTCGCTACTCGATACGGCGATGGCCGATATGGATACGTTAAATATCCCTGCTTACGAGCTGATGATTGCGTCAATTCCATATAGTTTCTACAGTATTTTGAGCGTGTTGTTCATCTTCATGCTTATCGTTACGGGGCGCGATATGGGGCCGATGTTAAAGGCTGAAAAAGCGGCGCGGGCGGCGCTAAAACCGACTGCAAAAACCAAGGCGAAAAAACCGCAAGGCAAGGCGATAAATGCGCTTTTCCCACTGATGGTACTGATTGTTTGCGTCATAGGCGGGTTGATTCTAACCGGCTGGCCAGAAGCAGGGCAGGAGGTTTCCCTCACGGTTATTTTCGGTAATGCTGACCCGTTTAAAGCCATGCTTTGGGCATCGTTACTAAGTGCCACGGCGGCCTTATTTATTAGTAAGGTCAATACTGATATGACCCTGACAGAAATTATGGAAGCGTTGGAAAAAGGGTTAATTCCCATGCTAGGCGCGGTGATTATTTTAACCTTCGCTTGGGCCATTGCAGGCGTGAATAACGCGGTAGGCACGGCAGATTATTTGGTGCAGCAATTAGAGGGCAACCT
>JALZUV010000222.1 GCA_023301245.1 Rickettsiales bacterium | reverse complement strand
ATACGCTCCACTTGGCTATCTTCTACGACGAGCTCTAGCTTCACCTTCGGCAGAAAATCTACTACATATTCTGCGCCACGATATAATTCTGTATGGCCCTTTTGGCGGCCAAAGCCTTTGGCTTCAATTACGGTCATTCCATGCACACCCACTTCTTGCAGTGCTTCTTTAACCTCATCTAATTTGAAAGGCTTGATAATGGCTTCAATCTTTTTCATGCGATGAGCTCCTTGTGATGATGGGGTGATACCTGCAAGATATGCCAATATATACAAGCTCAAGCAAGGCTCTTTTCTATTACATCATGGTTTTTATAAAAAATACGTTCGCAGCACTTGACCGAAGCGCACAACCTAATTATCAACCGTAGCAATGCGGCGGGTGTAGCTCAGTTGGTTAGAGCGCTAGTTTGTGGTATTGGAGGTCGCGGGTTCGAAACCCGTCACTCGCCCCATTAAAATCCTATAACTCCTGCGCATCATAGTAACTTTGTTTTACTATTTGTTAACAGTTTGGCGTTATGCTGCCCAAATGCTTGAACAACAAACATTCCAACATGGTGAAATTCTCTTCCGCGAAGGCGAAGAAAGCGACGTGGCTTATCTTTTAGTAGAAGGCAACGTTGAAATTTTCAAACGAACCGAAAAAGGTACCGTATTGCTATCGAGCTTCGGCCAAGGTGAGCTTTTCGGTGAAATGGGCTTAATTGGCGGCAATCCACGCTCCGCATCCGCAGCGGCAGATGGGCCTGTGACAGTAAAGAAAATATCGCATGAATCGATGAACCAGTTAATGAGCCAATCACCGCCTGAAGTGGCGCAGATGATAAAAGCATTTATGGAGCGCCTGCGTGAGGGTAATCAAAAAATATCGCGCCTTATTAATAAGCAGAGCCAATTTCAACTTGCAAATAACGAGCCGCCTGAAGTGAAGCGCCTAACGCTCATCCCACTATCTAGCCAACTTAAAGAACAGCTTGGTAAAGGCATAGTTATTCAATTGCCCTATCGTGTTGGTAGCGCTTCGGATGGTTTAGGTTTACCAAATTTAGATATGAATGATTTAGAAATTTCGAATGCGCAGGAAGCTATTCTCGCCCGTAATCACTTTTCCATTCAAAAAAGCGCAGATGGTCTAAAGCTACTAGATAGAGGAAGTCGCTTAGGATGTATCGTAAACGATGTTCCTATCGGCAGCATGCACGAAAGTGACTCGGCCGCACTAACCCCAGGCGATAATACTATCATCGCAGGTGATGCATCTTCGCCCTATCGTTTCTGCTTACATTGGGAAACCGAATAAATCCGTCGATTTAGGGTTGCATTGCGACGCGCCAAGCCTTATACCACCCTTCCCTTACTTAGTTTATGTGAGTAAGATGTTTTTTGGTGACGCGGGGTGGAGCAGCTCGGTAGCTCGTCAGGCTCATAACCTGAAGGTCGTAGGTTCAAATCCTACCCCCGCAACCAAATGTCCCAATCTATCTAAGTTGTGTTCTTCATCGTAACAGCGTAGAAGAGCAAACAACTAAAGATAAGAGACAATATGACAGAATTTCAAGGTGTTATCCCCGTGTTTAACCAAGCGCTGACGAAGCGTGGTTATACAGAACTTACTTCCGTGCAAAAAGCGGTGCTTGACCCTGAGCTGGAGAAGCGAGATTTACTCGTTTCGGCGCAGACAGGTTCGGGTAAAACTGTGGCCTTTGGTTTGGCTCTGGTAGCTACTTTGCTTGAAGGTGCGGAGAAATTCAGTAACGCTAAAGCACCGATGGCCTTGGTAATTGCGCCTACGCGTGAGCTGGCCTTGCAGGTGAAGCGCGAGCTTGAGTGGCTTTACGAGCCAAGTGGCGCTTCGGTTACTTCTTGTGTTGGTGGAATGGATATTCGTACCGAACGTAACGCGCTAAAGCGTAACCCGCATATTGTTGTGGGTACGCCAGGCCGCCTGCGCGACCATATTGAGCGCGGTTATTTTGATACGAGTAAACTGAAAGCCGTTGTGCTTGATGAAGCTGATGAGATGCTCGACATGGGTTTCCGCGACGAGCTTCAATATATTCTAGAAACTGCACCTAAAGGTCGCCGTACTTTGTTATTCTCGGCAACTGTACCAAAATCTATCGCTTCTCTTGCGAAAAAATATCAGAATGACGCTAAGCGTATTTCGACTAAAGAAGAAAAAGAACAGCATGCTGATATTGAATATCAAGCACTAACGATTGCTCCAAGCGATCGCGAAAATGCGATTCTGAACATTCTACGTTTTCATGAAGCGAAAAACGCGATTATCTTCTGCGCTACTCGTGCGGCGGTTAACACGCTGACAAGCCGCCTTACTAACCGTGGTTTTTCGGTGGTGGCGCTATCGGGTGAGTTAAGCCAAAACGAGCGTACTCATGCATTGCAAGCCCTTCGCGATGGTCGTGCGCAGGTTTGTGTGGCGACAGATGTTGCTTCTCGCGGTATTGATTTGCCGGGTTTGGCACTTGTTATTCATGCGGATATCCCTAAGAACTCTGATATTATGTTGCACCGTAGTGGTCGTACTGGTCGTGCGGGTAGCAAGGGGACAAGTGTGTTGCTCGTGCCCCATAACGGTCGTTTCCGTGCGGAGCGTCTGCTCAATAATGCGAAAATCACTGCAAAGTGGGATAAGCCACCTTCGATTGAAGATGTGACGAAGCGTGACCATGAACGTTTCTTATCGCACCCTGCCCTCAATGAAGAAATTAAGGAAACGGAACAAGCGGCGATTACGGAATTAACTGAAAAATTCACGCCTGCTCAAGTAGCTGCAGCGCTAATTCGTGTACATAACACGCAACGCCCAGCACCTGAAGAGCTGCTTGAAAATGCACCGAAACAAAAGCAGCGCGATAATCGTGAAGGCTTTAATAATAGTGTATGGGTTTCACTTTCAGTAGGTCGAAATGTAAATGCTGAGCCTCGTTGGATTCTACCAATGTTATGTGGCGCTGGTAATCTTACCAAAGGCAAAATTGGTTCAATCAAAATTCAGCAGAATGAAACATTTGTTGAATTAACGGCCGATTGCGTTGACTCATTCTTCGAAAAGATTGGTTCATCTGGCAAAATTGAAAAAGATATTGTTGTATCGCGTGTTCAGGGTAAGCCTCCTATGGGTTCTGGCGGCGATGGTGGTCGTCCGAAACGGACTTACAACGACAAGAAAAAACCTTACAAAAAAGATGGCCGTTCAGGTGAGCGCACAAACTCGCGTCCGAACCCCGGTGAGCGCTCTTTTGAAGGCAAGAAGAAGCCTTATAAAAAGAAATTTGAAGACCGTGGCGATTCGCGCGATGGCAAAGCTGGTGGCGGCGAGAAATCAAAGTCAGGCTTTAAGGGTAAACCAAAGAGTGGTTTCAAAGATAAGCCTAAAGGTGACTTTAAAGGCAAGCCAAAGGGCGGCTATAAAGGCGGAAAACCTAAGAGTGGCGGCTTTAAGGGTAAGCCTAAGCAAGGCTCACGAGACTAGTTAGCGTCTTTTGCAGATAATAAAAAACCCACGCACCTTTCATTAGATGCGTGGGTTTTTACTATTCTAGTGCCTTACGATTTAATGGCGCGAGTCTTTGGCAATGCTGCTGGGAATGCCTCAACACCTTTGCCGCATGATGCATGGCCAAAGCCACCAGCGCTTGCGCCGTTGGTAACATCAAAGATAATTTGGTCGTTTTTATCAGCTGATACGCCAGCGGTTACATAATCCATGTTCAATGTATGGCGAGTGCGCCATGCAATATTATGGTCAGCGCATGAAGTGTCGCCACTTACGCCCACTGCGCCGATGATTTTCCCTGCATCATTATAAAGCGCCAAGCCGCCACCAAATACATTTACACCACCAATAAATTCACCCACTAGCGGGTCTTGCGTGCTGCCGAAGTTTTGCAATGTGCCTGCTTTATTATAGGCCGCAGGTACGTTAATTGGGTTGCTGGCTTGTAGGCCAAACAGGCTGCCGCCCGGTTGAACCGCAGTAAATAGGTTAGCTGTAGAAAGCGCTAAACCATCAAGACTAAATGCATTGGCCGTATTCGCTTTTTGAGCGGAAATTAAACGACTGCCAGGCCATTGTGCGCCTGAATTTTTTCCCGTAAATGCCACGGCACATACGCGCCCTGTGCGGTCAACAACCGTGCCCCACATATCCAAGTTAAGGCCGCCATTAGCTGCTGCACGCGCTTGTTTTAGGGCTGACTTTAGCACGGCATGGCTAGGCAAGTCTTTGCAAAGTTCGCTCGCTTGTGCTTGGAAAGTAAAAAGCCCGATGGTGGCAGCAATAACGGTAGAAGCTAATAGAGTTTTCATTGGATATTATTCCTTTTGGTTTTTTTATAAATGATGATGGCAAAATATAGCAAAAGCTAGCGAAAGCAACCATTGCTAATTAGTGGCTATGCCTATAGTACAGCGCTGAACAGAAAACCCTTAAAGCCGCGCGAGCCAACTAAAAATGCTAGAATTTAATAAAATCACCTACCGTATTGCTGGCCGTACTTTGTTTGACAAGGCGTCGCTCGCAGTACCTGTGGGCTATCATGTGGGCTTAATTGGCCCTAATGGAACAGGTAAATCGACCCTCTTTAAGCTGATTGCCGAAGAGCTAGAGCTAGATGAGGGCGAAATTACGATGGTACCCGGAGCCGTCATGGGCATGGTTCGCCAAGATTTACCTGATGATGACACGAGTTTAATCGACATCGTGCTTGCCGCCGATACTGAGCGCACGGCTCTATTTCTAGAAGCGGAAACCGCAGAAGACCCTGACCGTATTGGTTATATCTACACGCGCTTGGCTGATATTGATGCTTATGAAGCGCCTTCAAAAGCCTCTATTATCCTTTCAGGCTTAGGGTTTGATATCGACGACCAATCTCGCCCTATTAGCGACTTTTCAGGGGGGTGGCGCATGCGTGTGGCGCTGGCTGCAGCACTCTTCCAAAAACCAGATTTACTCTTGCTCGATGAGCCGACCAATCACTTGGATTTTGAAGCCGTTATTTGGCTTGAAAATTATCTAATGAAATATGAAGGCACGTTTATTATCATCAGTCATGATCGTGAAACTTTAAATAAAGTAGTTACTCATATTGCACATTTAGACCAGCTTGGCCTTACCATGTACACAGGTAATTACGACCAGTTTGAAACACGCTACGCGCAAAAGATGATGAGCCATCAGGCTTTATTCGATAAGCAGCAGGCGCATAAAAAACGCATGATGGAATTTGTTGACCGTTTTGGTGCTAAAGCCAGTAAAGCCAAGCAAGCGCAAAGCCGATTAAAGTCGATTGAGAAAATGGACATGGTCGATGCATTAATTACTGAACGTGCAACTGCTTTCAAATTCCCGCAGCCTGAACAAACAAGCGGCCCCATCATCACACTCGATAAGGTCGATATTGGTTACACTGAAGGTAGCCCCGTACTGAAAGCCGTAAACCTAAGCTTCACAGGCGATGACCGCATCGCCCTACTGGGTGCAAATGGTAACGGTAAATCAACCCTCGTAAAGCTTATCTCGGGCGAGCTGGAAGCGATGAAGGGTAATGTCGTGCGTGATAATAAATTGCGTGTAGGTTATTTCGCCCAGCATCAATCCGATGAGTTGGATATGGAGTCCACTCCCTATAATATTCTGCGCGATGCAATACCGGGTATTGCCGAACATAAAATTCGCGCCATGCTGGGTAAATTCGGTTTCGATAAATCAAAATCTGATACAAAAGTGAATGAACTTTCAGGTGGCGAAAAAGCCCGCCTGCTCTTTTGTATGATGAGCCATGATGCACCGCATATCATGCTGCTCGATGAGCCAACCAACCATCTCGATATTGATGCGCGCGCTGCCCTCATTCAAGCGCTCAACGGTTATGATGGTTGCATCATCTTAGTAAGTCACGATCCGCATTTGGTAGAGGCCGTGGCCGATCAACTTCTGTTGGTGAAAGATAACGCTGTAACGGCCTATAATGACGACCTAGACGAGTATCGCCGCTTAGTGATGGAACAGCGCCGTAAGGAGCGTTCTGAAGCTAAAAAAGACCGTAAAGAAAAGAAGAATAAGCAAAAGAAACTTAGCCATTCAGAGTTTAAGGATGCTGAAAAGAATTTGGAAAAATTCACCAAACATCAAAGCTCGTTAGAAGAAAAAATGGCCGATAATAAAGCGATAAATAACCCTGATGTTATGGCGAAGCTACTAGAAGAATATACTCAAAATAAAGAGAAACTAGAAGCCGCCGAAAACATATGGCTTGAAGCTCAGGCTTCTTAAGCCGCGACTCTTTCAAACATGCCAACCACTTCTAAATGAGTTGTCCAATAAAATTGGTCGATGGGCGTGGCTTCGGTTAGAATGAATCCGTTTTTAAGCAAATATTCAGCATCACGTTTGAAGGTGGCGGGATGGCACGACACCATGACGAGCTTACTGATGTTGCTTTTAGCAATTTCTTTCACCTGCGGCAAAGCGCCGTTACGAGGCGGGTTGATGACTGCACCTTCGTAATATTTTAATTCAGTGGCGGTGACAGGTTCAAAATATAAGTCACGCACATTGGCGCTGATAGATTGTTCAAGCTGATTTTTGGTGATGCTGTTATGCATGGCCGCGACCATTTCGCCTGCGCCTTCAAAGGC
>JALZUV010000221.1 GCA_023301245.1 Rickettsiales bacterium | reverse complement strand
GGCATTTTAGCGATTTTAGCGACAATTTCTTCAATCTGCTTAAGACTGATAGTTTTGCGGCGTTGAGCTTCAGGCACTAGCATTTGTGCAGCACCTGCTTCGTCCATCACATCGATTGCTTTATCGGGCAATTGACGGTCATGGATGTAGCGAGATGATAGCTCTACCGCCGCTTTGATAGCGCTGGTAGTGAATTTCACCTTATGATGCTCTTCATAATAAGGCTTTAGGCCACGCAGAATTTTAATCGTATCTTCGATGCTTGGCTCGGCTACATCAATTTTTTGGAAACGACGTGCTAATGCGTGGTCTTTTTCAATATGACTGCGATATTCTTTATAGGTGGTTGAGCCCATGCAGCGAATTGCACCGCGCGCTAGCGCAGGTTTTAGCAAGTTGCAGGCATCGAGTGCGCCGCCAGATGTGCTTCCAGCGCCCATGATAGTATGAATTTCGTCAATGAATAAAATTGCACCAGGTAGTTTTTCAATTTCGGTAATGACGGCTTTCATGCGTTCTTCAAAATCGCCGCGATAGCGTGTACCCGCCAGTAGCGAGCCCATATCGAGCGAGAAGATAACGGCGTTGCGCAATACATCTGGCACTTCGCCACGGGTGATACGCAAGGCTAGGCCTTCAGCAATGGCGGTTTTACCCACGCCTGCTTCGCCTACATAAAGGGGGTTGTTTTTGCTGCGACGGCATAGCACTTGAATGGTGCGCTCTACTTCTTCTTCGCGGCCAATGAGAATGTCGGTTTTTCCGCTCTCAGCCTTTTTATTAAGGTCAACCGTGTATAGCTCAATCGCTTCGCCTTCACCTTTTTTAGTCGAGGTTTGATGCATGGATGCGAACTCGCTTGCGGCTTCAGCATCACGTTCGTTGGTTGATTCTTTGTCTTTATTTTGGGTGGCTGGCGTGGCTACTTTCATAAAGTCGCCATATTTAACGATGCCGTGGCTGATATAGTTTACTACGTCAAGACGGTTAATATCTTCTTCTTGTAAGAAGTACACTGCATGGCTTTCGCGCTCGGAGAAAAGGGCTACAAGCACATTAGCGCCGCTTACTTCGCTTTTGCCAGCCGATTGCACATGGATGGCAGCGCGATGGATTACGCGTTGGAAACCTGCAGTTGGCTTGGCTTCATCAATTTTATCAATAGCGAGCGCGCTTAGGTCGTTTTCAATAAAATCAACCAGAGCATCTTGCAGCTCACCAAGGTTTACACCGCAACCACGCATGATGGGCGAGGCATCAACATCTTGGGTCAGCGCTAGTAACAGATGTTCCAGCGTGGCATATTCGTGGCCATAATCTTTGGCTAGGCCAAGCGCACGGTGCAAAGTTTGCTCTAAATTTTTCGATAACATAAGCGTTCTCTCATTTCTTTTATGTCCTTAGTATAGGAAGGAATTATTAAGAACCCGTTACCAGAACCCTAAGAATTCCTTACTAAAACGGTTTTTCTCATTTTATTTGCGTTTTAGCCTCGTCATCATTCTGTAACCTTCTTATGAGAAGATGCCTGCATGACTGATTTAAGAGATAGTTTATTAGAGCGCGCCCATAATGCTAACGCCAGCGAGCGAGTAGAGCTAGCCAAAGACTGTTTGAAAGAATCACTGAAAGCGCAAGCCGCCGCTTTAAATAAAGTGGTTAAATTTTATGATAACCTAGCGTTTGAAGCGCCTATTAATGGCTGGCCAATGCCAGAGAAGCCTGAGCTGCATGAGAATTTCTCGCATGATTTAATAAAAACGAGTGCAGCAATTATTAAAAATGAGGTTCAGCGGCTGTCAGACATTCATCTTGTGGGGGCTGTTGCAACATCAGAAGTAGATATTAATGGTTGGCATGTGGATTTTCTCGAGAGCTTGCCAGAGATGTATGATTATGCAGAAAAGGTGGGTGTAGAAGGTATATATGCTGATTATGCTTCATTAGTGAGTGGATTTAAGGAGGCGAGCCGCTGGACGCTTCGTGCGGATGCGGTTTTAAAACAAAATTTGGGGATAGGAAAAATAAATCAGGCGAAGGCACAATCTAAAGAGCGGATCTCAGACATATATCAAGCGCTTGATGTGTCTACTGAAGCCATTAAAGGTTATTATAAGTCAGTGATTGAGCATTATGACGAATTAGCGATTAAGCAGCCTGCAAAGGAAACGGTTCAGCATGGCTATAATTCTTATTTAGGTATCGATTTTAATGAGGCGCTGGAGGCAACCCAAGATTCAATAGAAGATTCAATTACTCTTCCAGAGGTGAAGCTTGTGATAGAGGAGGCCGAAGAAGAGCTTGATACGGATGTTAAAGCCCTAGGAGCGTGCTTGAAATTTTGCAAAATATTCCTCCAAAATACGCGAAGTGAGGCGATGAAACAGGAGTTTTCGAATCATTATGAAGCTCTAACGCAGGCATTAGAGGGGTTAGATAAAGCGATTACGCCGCCTAATAAAGACAGCGGGCGGAGTAAGTAGTTACTCTTTTTCCATTACGCATTGCAGCGGGTGGTCGCTTTCGCGGGCGAGGTAGAGGGTCTGGTCGACTTTGGTTTCGGCGACATCGCGGGTGAATAGGCCGCAGGTTCCCGCGCCGTCCTTATGCACTTGCATCATAATATCAACGGCCTCGTCATGCGATTTATGGAAGATGCCTTTTAGCACTTTAACGACAAAATCCATCGGCGTGAAATCGTCATTCAGCAAAAGAACGCGGTAAAAGCTAGGTGATTTCACCCTTTCTTTCGGCTGGGCTTCTAGAACGTCGCTCTCTTTTGCATCGCCCTGTTTGGGTGTATCTACCATAATATGTGCTTCCTTAGCCTAAGATGGCAATAACTGCAATGATAGCGCTAGTTTGCTTCAAACGGATTAGTGTAAACGGGGGAGGGCTTTTTGCGGTTTGTGTTTAAATCAATCGGCTCTGCAAGGGTGGATCCCGTTTTTGCTTTGGGCGCTTCATCAATTTTCTTTTGGCGAAGCTTTAGCGTGTCGTTAGCGTTTGGCACTGTAAGTAACGAGCGCGGAGCCGCCTGCGCTTGTGGCAAGAGCGACATATGCGAGCCGCGTAGCAAAATAATTTCAATACGGCGGTTAATCGCAGCGGTAGGGTCATCGGGCATGATGAGGTCTTCAGAAGCAAATCCGACAATTTTCTTCACACGCTCCTTAGTTATCTCGTTTTCCCCGAGATAACGGCGCGCCGACAAAGCACGATCAGTCGATAATTCCCAATTTGTATAATTTTTATTTTTTCCATTAAGGGGGACAGCATCTGTATGGCCACTGATGGAAAGATGGTTGGGTAATTTGCGAATAATAGGCGTGAGCCCCTTTAAGATTTTCTTACCTGCGTCGCTTAATTCTACGCTGCCTGGCTTAAACATGGTGGTTTTGTCAGAATCACGTAGCTCAATCTTTAACCCTTCGGGCGATTGTTCCATTAAGATATTTTCGGTAAATTCGCGCATGTTTGGGTCAGACTCGATGGCTTGCGCGACTTCTTTCTTCGCATCTTCAAACATTTGGCTTTCTTCATCACCATCAACGACCGATTCTTTATCGTTATTAGTAGTTTGCCCTTCAGGTGGCGCGCCCACCACAAGGTTTACCTTGGAGCTGTCATCTTTCGCTGCGCCTTCATCTGCGTTAGAAGAAAGCCCGCCATCAAAGCCGATGCCCTGTGAATCTCTGATACCAATGGTAGGAGAGAAATATTCAGCAATCCCTGCTTTTTGGCTTTCCGAGGTTGAGGAAAGCAGCCAAAGCAGTAGGAAAAACGCCATCATTGCCGTTACAAAATCGGCATAAGCTACTTTCCACGCGCCGCCCGCCATTAGAGAGAGGCTCGCGTAAATGGGTGAATAATATGGGTATATTTCATGAGAGAATCTATATTCTCTAACTTACTTCTGAGCAAGCATCTTCCACTGTTTTAAAGTCAGGGCGCATGCTGGGGGCAATTACATTACGTGCGAATTCGACCGTAACAGCAGGGGCGTTGCCCTTTAGATGTGCCAATATGCCCGAACGGATACATATTAGGTATTGATGCTCTGCATCGAAATATTTTTCCAAGAATTGTCCCATCGGCCCTACAAAACCATAGGCGATGAAAATACCAAGGAAGGTTCCTACCAGCGCTGCACCAATTAGCTTACCCAGCACCTCAGGCGGCTCGGTAATACTACCCATGGTGATAATAATTCCTAATACTGCTGCAACAATACCAATAGCGGGGAAGGCGTCACCCAGTGTCATAACGCTATGAGCTATAGTATGGTTTTCATGATGCCCTGCGTGTAAATCTTCATCCATCAGGCTTTTAATTTGGGCCTGATCTTCCACACCCATGGTCATAATTCGCAAATAATCGCAGAAGAAATCGAGTGCATGGTGGTTTTTGATGAATTTGGGATATTGCGAAAAGAGTGCGGAGTCTGCTGGAGACTCAATGTGTGACTCAATCTCTAGCATGCCCTTGCTTTTAATAAGTTTAAAGACTGTATATTGCAAAGCGAGCACGTCCACATAGTCTTGCTTAGCAAAGGGATTGCCTTTCATTAGGTACTTCATTGCGCCTAAACAGCCTTTTACAGTGGCGGGTGGGTTGGCGATAATGAAAGAGCCTACAGCCGCACCCACAATAATAAGCACCTCCGTGGGCTGCCATAGAATCATGACATTTCCGCCATGCAGCACATAACCTGTAATAACACAGGCAATAACGGTGATTAATCCGATTATAAAAAACATTCAGGCGATTCCTTGATTTTCCTCTTTATATGGCATTGCGCTTTTCTATGCCAATAACGATTAACATTGCAGCTAATGATAAACAAACCGTTAAAGT
>JALZUV010000220.1 GCA_023301245.1 Rickettsiales bacterium | reverse complement strand
GCCAAATAAACGAAGGGTTTAAAGGCCGAACCGGGCTGGCGCTTTGCTTGTGTTGCGCGGTTAAATTCTGACCCCTGATAACTATAGCCACCCGACATCGCAATAACCCGACCAGAGTGGGGGTCCATCGCCACTAATGCGCCATTCACTTTCGGAATTTGCTGTAGAGCATATTCGCCTGTAGCCTTCGGCTCGCTATTATCAACGGTGCTATAAAGCGGCTTCACCAACACCACATCGCCGATACGAAGAACATCACTGACTTTGCTAACCGCGGGGCCATTTATCGTTTCGCTAATATATTTACGCGCCCATTTCATTTGCGATACAGGTAACTTGCCTTTTGTATCTTCCATAAAAACAAGCGAGGCCGATTTATCGTCCATCGCCTGCACTAACCCTAGGCGCTGGTCGTCAAATACTGGAGTTTTTTCGGTGACTTCAGCAAGACGTTCTTTCCAATTAGCGAAATTGGGAAAATGCGAAATAGGGCCGCGCCAGCCGTGGCGTCTATCATAATCCATTAGCGATTTTCGCAAAGCTTTATCGGCTTTTATCTGCATGTTGGGGTCGACGGTGGTTTTTACATAAAGCCCGCCTTCATATAAAACATCATCGCCGTATTTATCGGCTAAATCGCGGCGTACTTCTTCGGCGAAAAAGTCAGCATCGGCCACCTCGCTTTTATCACGCTGGCGCATGGTGATGGGGGCATTATTGGCCAACTCCATTTCCTCGTTGCTAATAAACCCATTCACTCGCATACGGTCTAGCACATAGGTGCGACGGTCTTTGGCACGTTGGTAGTTTTTATCAGGGTCGTAATTAGCAGGGCCCTTGGGTAAGCCTGCTAGAAAACCCACTTCGGCAATAGTGAGCTCATCAAGCGATTTATTGAAATAATTGAGCGCGGCTGCCGCTACACCATAAGAGCGTTTTCCCAAATAAATCTCATTTAAATAAAGCTCTAAGATACGATCTTTACTGTAAATTCTATCCATACGAAAGGCAAGAATCGCCTCTTTAATCTTACGTTCAAACGAGCGCTCGTTGGTCAGCAAAAAGTTCTTCACCACTTGCTGCGTGATGGTAGAACCACCGACCATCGCCCTGCCGCGGCCAATGTTATTGATGTTAGTTACAATCGCCCGCGCGATGGACATAAAATCAACCCCATCATGCTTGTAAAAATCTTTATCTTCCGATGCTAAAAACGCGTTAATCACACGCTTGGGCATCGCATCAAGTGGCAGATACAAGCGGTGTTCAGTCGCATATTCCGCTAGCAACTTGCCATTGTTGGCATAAAGGCGAGTAACAATCGGTGGCTCATATTTGGCGAGTTTATTGGGATCTGGCAAGTCGCGGCTATAGGCGTAAAACAGCCCAATCACGCATAAAAACCCGATAATGACACCTGTGAAGCCAATGGAGGCTCCCCACATTAAAAAACGTAAAAATCGTGATCGTGTTTGCATATTTTTCTGGTGTAACCCTATGGCATTAGCGCTGATTGGCAAAGTAGTTATTAATACCTTTTTTCAAGCCTTGAACCACTTTATTCTGATGCTCTTTTTGGGTGATGAGTTTTTCTTCCTGACGATTCGTGAGGAAACCAATTTCCACTAAAATTGAAGGAATATCAGGCGCTTTCAGCACTGCAAACCCTGCATGACGGTGAGGGTTTTTCAGCATTTTCACTTTTCGCTTCATTTCTTTCACGACCGCCTCGGCCAGTTTAACTGATTTATTTTTAGTTTCGCGGCGAGTTAAATCAATCAATATACTGGCGACTTCTTCATCTTCATGGGTCAAATCAACATCGGCCAGCACATCGACTCGGTTTTCTTGCGTCGCGAGCGCAGCAGCCTCTTTATCCGATGCAGTTTCTGATAGCGTGTAAACCGAAAGCCCCCGCGCACTGCTGTTAGGTGCTGAATCTGCGTGAAGCGATAAGAATAAATCGGCGCCCGCTTTGCGCGCAATACGAAAACGCTCGCGGAGTACAATAATCTTATCTTTATCGCGGGTAAGCTTCACCTTATATTTCCCTGTGGCCTCTAATGCCTTTTTCAAAGCACGCGCATAACGCAGGGTAATAATTTTCTCGAGGGTTTTATTCGCGCCAATCGCGCCAGAATCTCTGCCGCCATGCCCCGCATCAATGACAATCAACGGCTTGCTACTCTTACGAGGCTTTGAAGTGGGTAGCGACGGCTTCTTATCTTCAACCACCACCATCGGCGGGCGGCTTTTACTATCGCGGCGACTCCAAGCGGAAGGCTTATCGCTGCTCGATTTATTTTCCTCAATCTTACCTGATAGTGGAATGAGTTTAACTTTCTTCACACGCGAGTTTGCAGAACTCAGCTCTTCAAAGCGAACGGCCTGCCCCATATCTATTACGATGCGCGAAGTGGAGCTATCAAAACGTGCGTAACGAATACGCTTAATAAGGTTGCTGCCAGCTTCTGCGATACGCTTGGGCGACACTCGCCATTTAAAAGGCGGCAGGTCGATGACTAATCTATCAGGTTTTTTCAACGCAAAGACGCGATGGCTCACGGATTCATCTAATTTAATCGTTAAAATTTCGCTGTTATTTTGGCTGCTAAGTTGCACATCTTCCACCTCTAAAGCATTGATGCTAAAAGGAAGCAGTAGCGCTACTATAAGTAGAAACTTTAAATTCTTGATTGCGAAATTCACACTATCACTTATAAAGATACCAAGAATGATGCCAAGGCTAAACGCCACATCTTCGACGAATTTCTCGCTTATCGTCATTAAAGTCTCGATAAGCGCTTAAAATATAACAACAATATAAATTATATAAATATAGCCCGATGCACAGTTTAACCTCAAACAGAAGAATTCACCTTGCTAGTTTAGCAGGCGATTACGGCTGCGAGGCACCTGGTGCAGGGCATAACGGAGTACATAAACATGTCACGAAAAATGTTAGTCGATGCGGTCCACCCGGAAGAAACCCGCGTAGTAATCACCGACAATAAATCTTCTATCCTCGAATTTGACTTTACGACTGCGGCCAAGCCGCAAATTAAAGGCAATGTTTATCTCGCGAAAGTTACACGCGTTGAACCCTCGCTACAGGCGGCCTTCGTAGAATATGGCGGCGGCAAGCAAGGCTTCCTACCTTTCTCTGAAATTCACCCGAACTATTATCAAATCCCTACCTCAGACCGTCAAAAGCTAATTGAGGAAGAAGAAAAAGAAGCTGCACTGGATGCACAAGAAGATGAAGATGATGAAACTGAAGAGCTAGAACAAGATGCGGTGACCACCGTACTAGCTGAACGCGCAGCAGAAGATAGCAGCGTAAAAAGCGAAGAAATTGAAGAAGCGGACGAAGAAGAAAAAGCGGAAAAACCAAAACGTGGCCGTCGTCGTCGAACGAAAAAAGACGATGATGCCGATAAAGTTGACGCTAAGGAAGAATCGGAAGACAAACCTTCTGACGATAAATCTGAAGAAGAA
>JALZUV010000219.1 GCA_023301245.1 Rickettsiales bacterium | reverse complement strand
CAGGCCAGCGGCAAAACGGGTCATATCGGGGTATGACACCCAATATGGGGCAGGAATAATCACTTCATCGCCCACATTGAGCGTGGCAAGTAAGGCGTTAAAGATAACCTGCTTACCGCCGCAACCCACGATAATTTCATCAGCCGTATAATTAATTTCATTCTCGCGTTTGAACTTATCGACAATCGCTTGCTTCAGCGCTGGCGTGCCGCCCACAGGGGTATAGCGTGTTTGGCCATTATCCATCGCGATTTTTGCCGCGTTACGAATATGTTCAGGCGTATCAAAATCAGGCTCGCCCGCGCCAAGGCCAATCACATCAATGCCTTCGGCCTTCATTTGTGCGGCCTTGCTGGTCACCGCCATAGTGGGCGAGGGTTTTACGGCACTTAAACGGTCGGCAAGAATTAGCGGGTTTGACATGATTACTCTTTCACTGATGTTGGTAGGGTTGGCTCAACCACTTCGCTTGGCTCGGATAGCTCGGTCGTAAGCTCGGGCACTGGCGTAGCAGCGATTGGTTTTTGTGGCAATTGTTTCTGTGATTCTTGCGTGCGAGGCACTTGCTTTGGATAACCCACATCTACCAAAATAAGCTGGTCGGTTGGCCATGCTATATCGTTTGGGAAAGGCTGAACCTTATAATCTGGCGCAGGCGTAGCCGCCCCCTCTTGCGTTAGTCGCTTCCATAACTCTGGTGCAAAAACGAGGCTATATCGCCCGCCGGGCAACATACCATGCACCCCGCGCTCCAACGCATAAGGCACCGTATTTTCACCAATATAGAAATATACAGGCTTATTATTTTTCGTTGAAAAAAGCTCTTGGCCATTTTGCGCCCAAATAGATAGATGCACCATCGCTAAATCGCCGCAGCGCAAAGGCGCACCGCTGGCTGAACTTGTCACATAGCGTCGCAGCGGCATAGAAGCTTGCGGTTCTGGCGGGGTGAATGATTGCAACTCAACCTTAATCACTTCAACGCTGGCCTTTTGGCCTTGGCGTGGGTCACTGCCCGTCCATAATTGTTGAGGAATAGTAATTTCGCGTATTTCGCCTGCGCGCATTCCTTCTATTCCAAGCGTTAGGCCGTGCGGTTTTTTCACATCGCCTAACCGTAAAGATTGCACGTCACTTATTTTTTGTTGCGAACCCGCGCCGCTAATTAAACGGTAACTTACCGTCTGACCACAGCTTACAGGCACTCCATTACCCTCTTGCAAACTTCTGAAAGAAACATTCGGGCGCTCCACAGGGAAGAAGTTCGTTAAAGCAGAAACACGTTGTTGCTCTTGCAGTCTATCAATACGTGGGTCGCCCTCACGCGGGGCATCAATCACCTCAAGCTGTGCGCCCAGCTCGTTAAAAACTCCGACATCGCCACCCTTTTGCATGTAGCTATAAAAACCATAGACAATAAAGGCTAAGATAAAAATATTGAAGGCCATGTTCGCCGCGCTTGATTTTTTCTCACCCTTAGTTGAGGGCAGCTTTATTCCTTGGCGTTTTCCACCTAGCCTTGAATCTTTTATCTTTTTATCGTCTTTACTCGCCATTTTGCGCCTTAAAATTCTTTCATTCCGTATTTAAGATAATTATAGCCTGTATAGAGCGTTAAAATCGCCGCTACCCATAATAAAATAAGGCCACCATACTCGCCGCCCAGCCATTCTGGCGTTACAGGACCAAGCAATAAAAAGAATAACGCACCCATTTGCACGCCTGTTTTCCATTTGGCTAAATAAGTGACAGGAACAGAAATTTTCAATTCCGCCAGAAACTCCCTCAAGCCTGACACTAAAATTTCACGGCATAAAATGCCAATGGCAGGCAGAATATGCCAACCGTGAATCACCCGCGCATCGACCAATAAAATGAGAATCGCAGCGATAAGCAATTTATCGGCAATCGGGTCGAGAAAGCGACCCAGACTGGATTGCACGTTCCATTTACGTGCCAAATAACCGTCGAAAAAGTCGGAAATACTGGCAATAATAAATAGCATGGCTGCAAAAATATTGCCCCATCCGTTGGGCAGCACAAACACCGCCAACATCATGGGAATAATGGCGATGCGAAGCACCGTCAGGTAATTAGGAATATTCTGTTTTGATAGCATTATGTTGTTAACCATAAAGGATAGCTATTGCCTTGCCAATCATATCTGCTAAATCATACGTCATGAAAATTTTAATCTTATCATTATTGACATTATTCCTTCTGTCTGGCTGCGACTTGTTGAAAAACGGCGTGCAAGACACACCATTAACTCCTGAAGATGCGCGCGAGGCTCGCCGTGGCAAGCTAACGGGTGCAGATGGCTTTAACCTGCTAGGTGGTGGTGATGACGATAAAGAGGCTGGCGCTCGCTTAGGCGTGAATAGCTACCTATGGCGCGCAACACTCGACACGCTCTCTTTCATGCCCTTTAGCGCCGCCGACCCTTTTGGTGGCACGATTTTGACTGAATGGTACGAAGATCCTGCCGCTCCGGGTGAGCGCTTTAAAATAAACGCACTTATTTTGGATTCCACCTTGCGTGCTGACGCAATTAAGCTGACTTTATTTAAACAGGCTTATGCAGAAAAAGACGGCTGGCGCGATATTAAAGTAAGTCCAGACCTCGCTCGTAAGCTTGAAAACACCATTCTAACCCGCGCACGTGAGCTTCGCGTGAACAACTTAGTGGATAAATCCTAAACCGTTAGTTTTCTGTTATGACTGAAATTTCCGAGCGTTACCCCTTCCGCGCCGCCGAGAAAAAATGGCAAAAGCGTTGGGATGAAAAAAACTGTTTTAAGCCCGAAACCAACAGCGATAAGCCCAAATATTATGTGCTAGAGATGTTCCCTTACCCATCAGGCAACATTCATATGGGGCATGTTCGCAACTATTCGCTCGGCGATGTGGTGGCGCGTACGCGCAAAGCTCAAGGCTATAATGTGCTGCACCCTATCGGTTGGGATGCCTTTGGCCTACCAGCCGAAAATGCGGCCATTGAGCGTAAT
>JALZUV010000218.1 GCA_023301245.1 Rickettsiales bacterium | reverse complement strand
ATTTGGGCTTTGGCGTCGGTCATTACTTCTTGGCCGAAGTCGGTTTTGGCGAAGTCGCGGACGTCTTGACTGATTTTCATTGAGCAGAATTTAGGGCCGCACATGGAGCAGAAATGCGCTACTTTTGCGCCGTCGGCTGGCAGGGTTTCATCGTGATATTTTAGCGCCGTTTCAGGGTCTAGCGATAGGTTAAATTGGTCTAACCAGCGGAACTCGAAGCGGGCTTTACTTACCGCATCGTCGCGGCGCTGGGCAGCGGGATGGCCTTTGGCAAGGTCAGCCGCGTGGGCGCTTAGTTTATAGGTAATTACCCCCACTTTCACATCGTCGCGGTCAGGCAAGCCTAGATGCTCTTTTGGCGTTACATAGCAAAGCATCGCGCAACCGTACCAACCAATGTTGGCCGCACCAATGGCGGATGTAATATGGTCATAACCCGGTGCGATATCAGTGGTTAGTGGGCCAAGCGTGTAGAATGGCGCTTCGTGGCAGGCTTCTAGCTGCTTTTCCATATTCTCTTTAATAAGATGCTGCGGCACGTGGCCGGGGCCTTCAATCATCACCTGCACATCGTGTTTCCACGCTACTTTGGTGAGTTCGCCGAGGGTTTTTAGTTCGGCAAATTGTGCAGCATCGTTCGCATCGGCAATTGCGCCGGGGCGTAGGCCATCACCTAGGCTGAAAGATACATCATAGGCGGTCATAATTTCGCAAATCTCTTCAAAATGCTCATAGGCGAAATTGTCTTTATGGTGCGCCATGCACCATTTTGCGTGGATAGCTCCGCCGCGCGACACAATACCCGTCACACGATTTTCGGTTAATGGCACGAATGGCAGACGAACGCCCGCGTGGATGGTGAAGTAATCCACCCCCTGCTCGGCTTGCTCAATCAACGTATCGCGGAAAATTTCCCACGTTAGATCTTCGGCCACGCCGCCCACTT
The DNA here is from genome assembly GCA_023301245.1 of Rickettsiales bacterium. Classification (GTDB taxonomy): domain Bacteria; phylum Pseudomonadota; class Alphaproteobacteria; order Rickettsiales; family JALZUV01; genus JALZUV01. The sequence goes on along the minus strand of JALZUV010000218.1, from coordinate 2,383 downwards.
TTTCAAGCGCTTGGTAAATAGGAACCGTACCGATTGGAACGGGGCAGTTACGCATAATCCATTCGCGGATATTGTGGATGTTTTGACCCGTAGATAAATCCATTATCGTGTCAGCGCCCCAACGGATTGCCCATACCATCTTCTCAACTTCTTCTGCAACCGAAGATGTGATGGCCGAGTTACCGATGTTAGCGTTAATTTTCACTTTGAAATTACGGCCAATAATCATCGGCTCAGTTTCAGGGTGGTTAATGTTGGCGGGGATGATTGCACGCCCCATTGCCACTTCGTCACGCACAAATTCAGGCGTGATAACATCAGGAATATGAGCGCCAAAGCCTTGGCCTTTGTGGCGTTTTGCGTAGCCTTCATTATGGCCATCATTTTCGCGGATGGCGATATATTCCATTTCAGGCGTGATGATGCCGCGTTTTGCATAAGCCATTTGGCTCACGCATTTGCCCGTTGAACGGTACGGGTTTTTGTTTGGTTTTGCGAATTCAGGCACGAGCTTAACGGGCTTGCCTTTTTTAGAGCCTTCTGTCGCATCAGCTTGGCCTTTTAGCTGCCATTCTTTAAAGCCATTATCTTCTGCTTTTACTTCGCGGCCTGTGTAGGTTTCAACATCGCCACGGCCTTCAATCCACGGAGCGCGGATTTTGGGTAGGCCTTCGCGGATATCAACTTTCGCGTTTATGTCAGTATAAATACCGCTGGTGTCATACACTTGGAATCTTGGTTGCTCTTTATCATGCAAGCGAATTTGGCGCATTGGCACGCGCACGCCTGGGTTTTTACCTTCGATATAGATTTTCTCCGACGCTGGAAGTGCGCCTGTTGTTACGTCAAAATCTTCGTGGGTTTTTGGCTTATCGAGCATGATAGAGTTTCCTATTAGGATTAATGAGCCAGCAAGATAGCAGCCATTTTGCGCCGCGCAAGGCAAAGCGCCATGTTATTCAGCAAATTCTTCTATGTCAGGAATGCGGGTGAAGGCGATTTTAGTGCCTGTTTGGTTATTGGCATCGCCTAGTGTGGCAGCGGTGGTGATGGTGTTTCGGCCAAAGCGCGTGTTAAGCGCATCCATCGTTTGCGATAGTTTTTCGTTTTTATATTGCGATTTTTTTAGCGGTTGCTCGTCGAATAAATCAGGCTGCACTTGGGCAGCTTCAACTAATCCGTGCAGGTTGACGGATATTTTCTTGATGCGCGGCGCGGCGTAGGGCGATTGCGCCAATGCCTTTTTCCACATATTCTGCCACGCTTGTGCAAGCTTTTGATTATCGCAGGAGGGTTGGAAATTTGTTTCCGCCTTATATTTTTCGCCATTTTCTATACGAATCCCCACTGTCAGGCGGGTGGCGTAATAGTGCTGACGGCGCATTCGGCTGGCAGCTTTTAGCAATAGGCGCTGGCTTACTCGCTGCGCCTCTATTGCGGGGCGATTTTCAGGCGCAAGCACATGGCTATGGCCAATGACGCGTTTTTTGGTTTCCTCTTTAGCAATTTCAATTCCGCGTAATCGGTAAAAAAGGCGCTCGCCTTCAACGCTATGCCAAATGGCGCGCATTTGTTTTGCATCCAGCTGGTAAAGTTGCTCTACCGTATGCACGCCCACCTTAGCCAAACGATGCTGCATAGCACGACCAATACCTGCGATATTGCCGAAATTTAAGCTCATCAGCTTATGGGGAATATCTTGCGGTTCAATCACTACTAATCCATCGGGTTTTTGTAGCTCGGTGCCCAGTTTAGCCAAAAAGCGATTAGGCGCGAGGCCGATAGAACAATTTATCGCCTCGCCCACATTTTGGTGCAAGCCGCGCTTAATTTGTTTTGCAAGCCTAATAGCCACCGCAGCATTGCGTTGCGAAATATCTAGCTCGCAAGCCATCTCGTCAATTGAGGCAATATCAGATACGGGGATATGCTGTTCTACCTCGGCGATAATTTTATGATGAAACTCGACATAATTTTCATGGTTTGCCAACACGCAAATAAGTTCAGGGCACATTTTTTTAGCTTCGTAAATAGGTGTGCCCGTTTTAATGCCAAATGCCTTTGCCTCGTAACTTGCGGCAATAGCGCAGGTAGCATCCGTTTCCAGCGGCACAATGGCAATGGGCTTACCGCGAAGTTGAGGCTGTAGCTGCTGCTCAACACTAGCGAAGTAGCTATTTAAATCGAGAAACAACCAGCCGATGGAAGATGGGGGCTGTAATTGCATAAAACGATTATAGCATTATTAGAACCCCACTTGCCATCGCTTTAGCTTTGACTATAGTGCATTTCTTATTTGGTGCGGGCGGTTAGCTCAGCTGGTTAGAGCGCGTCGTTGACATCGACGAGGTCGGGGATTCGAATTCCTTACCGCCCACCATAT
>JALZUV010000217.1 GCA_023301245.1 Rickettsiales bacterium | reverse complement strand
AGAATAATCCATCGATAGGAATATTCTTGCGGTGCCTACGTAAGGACTAATGTTCCCAAAGTAACAATCCCTAGATAGAAAGGATTGTTCTTATGGCACTATCTTACTCGACTTCTACTAGCCATAAACTGCTATTAGTGATATTCCATCACATTAGCCCACCCTGAATAGTCGTATATGCAGACTACCCGATGGTCGAGGGATGATATTGAAAATTCAACCCATAGGACCAGAAAAGGGGGTCGAAGATGCGGCTATTCGAAACAACGCAAATGAGACTATAGATCCCCCCACACCTCGTAACAAGACAATAGACGCCACGGATAGGGGCGTTTACTCAAAAATACCAAGGAAAGGGAGACCTAGACAAAAGAAGAAGACAGAAGTAGAAACAAGAGAAGGAACACAGTGGTAGAAACGCAAGCAGAAAAATCAAGACCAAAATGAAGGCGAAAGAAGACAGAACTTACAAGACGGCGATCTGCTTGGGGGCTCATAATCCTGTGGGCCCGTATGTGGGACTCAGGGGGGTATGAGTGCGGGGCCGTTTATCGAACCAGTGCTGGAAACGATACAAATTCTCAAGAAGGAACACTAACCAAAAACAAATATGTATAGGAACCGTAGACGCAACAAGTGATGTCAAAACATACAAATCCGCATGAAAGACCGTATCCGACAGATGCCAAGCGTAATGGTGTAGATAAAGCTAAATAATCTGAAGTGATACATCGGGCGGAAAAAACTAGGTGGAAAAAGAACTAGGCCAAAATCTGCCATGGCGGTTGAACTAGATGCCGAGAAGCTAATAAGACCGGGAAGTGAGCAATCAACTGGACGCCCTGGTAGACGAGTTTACAATGGGAACAATACCAGCAAACGTAGCGAGGTGACTCAACCAAAACAAAACGCGTCACACGGGATCGCCAAGAAGACACTCTAGTAGATCGGCTCAAAAACAAATCAATATAAGACCAAGTTCAGAAATGCCAGCAGCGTTGGGGTCTACGGCTTTCCGTGGAAACATGTCGTACACGGGGGCTATACCGTGACGGGGTCGTTTCGCCAAGGAACAGGGGGGACGCGTAGTATACTGCAGAAAAGCGGAAGAAAACAAAGTACTACCGCGAGCAAATAAAGCTCACGGGAAAAGTGCGCGGCGCGAATGGGGGTCTGACCGTATAGAAAACGATAGTCGATGGTGTGGTTGTCTCTCGTGGGGGAGAAGGCAACCAGAAAAACCCTACTGCAACAATTTTGAGAAAGACTCGAAAACACGGAGCTCAATACAACCATGGCTCGGCGGAGCTCTGGAGGGAACAACACCAAAGGAACCGGCGGCTGTAGGTCAGGATGCTCAGAATATATAACACAAAATACACCCGAAGGCGAAAAAAAGGCACAACACGCAAATAGGATCACAATGTCATCACGACTCGGCAGCCTGAACGAAAGGAGGCAAGCGGGGTCGACGATGGCAGGGATAACGTGGGAAGTAGACCAAAATTATACCCAAAAGTACTATGTCACGACTATTCGGCAGCCATCAATCACTGAGTAGGGCGAGCAGAATCGACGATGACAGGGAGGACGGGGAAAAATAGCTAAAAACCAACACACCCAATATTAAGTCGAAAACGGGGTATATCGTGGGGACCACCGCTAAGCAAAACTAAAAACCCGAAGAACCTAAACACTGACGACGGTTGAAAACTATCCACGAAGAAACTCTAAGCTAATGAAGACTAACGAAGGCCCAATATCAGAAAATAACCAAGTTTAACCAGCGGGGGGGGTGGGAGCGGTGGTGGTACCGCGGGACACATCCGAGTTCCGCAGCAACCCACGGGCAAGGCTCCCAGTCCCATGACGTTGTAGACACCAGGATCCGTAGATGGCGTTCCGGGTGGTAGTATAGCGTGCAGGCGGGAGATTGATCTTGATCGGGCCGGGGTCGTCGAGGAACCGAATGATGTAGGAGTCGCCTTGGGAGGGGTCCCGGAGGGTTTCCGACGGGGAGTCAGGAGGCGCGCGGTGAGCAATTTTGCCCAGCCACCAGAGGCCGTCGCGCGCCTTGTACCAGACGTGTGCCCCGGAGGGGAGGATGGTAGTGCTGAAGTTGCGAAGCCAGAGGTCACGGGGGACCAGGGTGTAACCGGGAGCGAGGAAAACTTGGCCTTGCGAGCGGGAAAGTTCCCGGTGAGCTGCGCCGATGCGCATCTGCCTGTAGAGGCGGTTGGTTTGCCGGTGTTGTGTAGGAGTTCCGGACCAGTACAGCAGGATATGGCGCCTGGAGTGTTGGAGGTCGAGCTCGCGTTCCCAAGAGGGGCTGAGGAGACCAGCCCAGTGAGTCTCGTATAGGACGGCGATAACCCCGCCGCGGCCGCGGACGAGTTGGTGGCCGGTAATTTTCTCGACCTCGAGGCGCTCCGGTGGTGGTGAGACGTCGTCGAGGGTAACGTGGTAGGGGGGGGACTTGTTGGCAGAGGCTGTGAGTACGTACGTTGTGAGGCCCGCTGGTAGGTAGTGGGGTATGTCGGTGGTGTCGTCGGGGTTCCGGCAAGGCTTGCATCGCTTGACGGAGACGCGGGGTTTGGAGTCGCGTCCGGGAAGGTCCGAGGGTAGGTCGAGGAAGAGTAGCTTGTCGTGGAGGGGGCGGTTGTCCGGCGTGTCGCAGGCGGCAGCTGGTCCAACGGCGAGGATCTTGAAGGGTCCGTTCCAGTTGAGGGAAAGCTTCGTCTTGAGAACGGTTGCGTCGGTGTCCTTCCTGACGCCTTGGCGGATGGTGGAGGCGGAGTTGTAGACCCAGGCCCAGCCTCCAACGGTGAAAGGAGGGGAGGCGAGGAGGGCGGCCATGATGGGCGCGTTCCGGCGTTGAAGGCGCGAGGTGGTGATGCTGTAGAGTTCGCGGACGAGGGAGTAGGCGCGTTGTTGTCGGTCGGTGGCGAGGTTGATGTAGGCTAGGTGGTCACGGTCCAGGCTCTGGTGGCCGCCGATGTTGTCCGGTTCGAAAACCGAGAGCGGTAGGCGGGGAAGGCGGCCAATGTGGACCTCGTTGGGCGCAAGGCCTGTGGCGGCGTTCACAGAGTTGTTGTAGGCCGACGAGACGTGCGGCAGCAGCACGTCCCAGTCAGTCTGCTGTTCGTTGCCGATCATCGAGAGCATCTGGGCCAACACATGGTTGACGCGCTCGACGCCGCCGTTGGTGCAGGGGTGGTAGGAGCTGGTATTGATCTTACGAACGCCGAGGCGTTCGTAGACGATGCGGGAAAGCTTGGAGGTGAACTGTAGACCGTTGTCGGAGAGAAGTGTCACCGGGCACCCCCAGAGGGTGATGTATTCGTTGATGAAGATGTCGGCGGTGCCGGCGGCGGTGAACTGCGCTGCCGAGACAGGAAACATGTCGGCGCGGCGGCTGAAGCGGTCGGTGAAGAGTAAGATGTGGACGTTTCCGCGCGGTGTGAGGGGTAGGGGGCCGAAGTAGTCGACGCTGACGGCGATGCCGGGGCCGTTGGGCAAAGGAAGGGAGAGGATGGGCCAGCGGATGGTTTGTCGGGAAGTCTTGCGTGCCTGGCATGTAAGGCATCGGCGGATCCACCAGCGGGCGGAAGCGTCCATGCCCACCCACCAGTAAAATCGTGCCAGCATGCGGACCGTTCGGGTAACTCCAAGGTGTAAGGAGGTGGTGGCGTGGCAGGTTTGTAACACCCAGGGCCGCATCAGCATAGGAACGTAGACGCGAGGGGAGGGCAGGGCCGAGGATGGGGGGTTGTTCCCGGGCGGGTGGTTGGGCGGTTGTAAGACCAGCAGGGCGGTGTTGTCGTCGGTGCGGTGAAGTTTGCTTTTGGCACCAAGTGCGAGGACGTCGGAAAGTTGTGGGCGCCGGACCAAGGGGATGAAGTCCAGAAGATCGGGCGGCGGAGGGGAAGGGGAGTCCAGCGACAGGAAGCGGATGGTGGCGGAGCACAGGGGCTCGGCGCGCTGTTCTCGTGCCCAGTCCTTGTAGGTGTAGCGCTCGACACGGGCAAGAAGGTGGGGGTCGTCGTCGGGTTCGACGACGGGCTCCGGTAGAGGCGGTGTCGGTGTAGATGGAATCGGTGGAGAAGGCGCCGGTGAAGGAGTCGATCTTGGATGAGTCGAAACTGGAGGCGCTGGTTGCGCGGCTTGGGGGGGGGCTGCAGCTGGAGGCGTAGGCGGTTGGAGAAGCCTCGGCTGGGCCGTTGACGAAGGCGAAGGTGTGCGGCGGGCAGATGTAGGTCTTCTGGGTTCGGCTTGTTTAGGTCGGCGGCCGAACCCGTAGTCGGCTGTGGCAAGAGGGGTTCCCGCGGCGGCGGCTGCGCGATGACGGGTCCGAGAAGAGATCAGGTCCGAAGGAGCTGGGACCGTGGCGACAATGGTGGATGGCGGGGAGACGACGGGCGGCTTGGAAGCATAGCCAGGAGGAGCGCCGGTGTCCACGGCGGCTTTCTCGGGGCTGGCAAGCGGCTCGTCGATAGCGTTGTGGGTCGAAATAGGCCCGACGAAGATGTTGGGGGCGGAGAAGGGGTCGGGGTGCTCGATGCGTGGTCCCAGTAAGCGGAAGTCGCCGAAGTCGTCGTCGGTGAAACGCAGAGCCTGAATGGTTGGAATGGGACGGGAAGGAGGGGATACGAGCCCACCCAAGCCGATACCCGGTGTAGGAGGTTCGCACGGCGAGAAGCCGCAGGGGCGGATGAGGTAGATGCCGACCGTGTCAGGGCCGGTAAGGCGGTTGCGTCCGGTGCGATCGGCTTCGGTGGCTGGTAGGGGGAGGCGGGAAAGGAAGTCGGCGTTGCCGTTAGCCGTGCCTTTGCGGTATTCCAGCGTGTAGTCGTAAGCCGAAAGGAACTCAAGCCAGCGCCGGACGCGGGCATTGTGTTCGCCGACTTTAGCGATGTTCTCGAGCGCCTTGTGGTCCGAGTAGACCCGGAATTTGGTCGACCAAAGGTGGCCGCGGAGGCGTTTGATCGCCCAGACGATGCTTCCGGCCTCAAGGTCGAGGGGCGTCCACGAACGTTCGGAGTCCAAAGTGGCGCGGCTTATGTAGAGGATGGGTCGGACGGAGCCGTCAGGTTGTTCCTGCTCCAGGGTGGCGCCGAAGCCGTCGAGGCTGGCGTCGCAGTATAGGCGGAAGGGGCGGGAGTTGTCGGCGACGGCGTCCCAGTCGGGGTAGACCAATATCGGGGGTTTGGAGAGTTCGCCGAGGATGTCGCGGACGGTGGTTACCATGTCGGGGGTGAAGTTGAAAGTGGCGTCCTTCTTTAGGAGAGCGGTGATGCGGCGTATGCGCGGGGAAAGGTTTTCCAGGAATTTTCCGTAGTAGTTGATGGCTCCGATCAGCGAGCGGACTTGTTTCTTGTTTTTGGGGATGGGCATCTTGGTCAGGGCGGCTACCTTGTCGGCGTTGGGGCTGAAACCGCCAGCGGTGATGGTGTGTCCCAGGAAATCGGCGGTGGTGGCGCCAATCTTGGCTTTGGCGGGGGAAAGTTTTAGATGGTGCTTCCGGAGGCGTTCGAAAAGGGCTCGCATGTTGGCGACGTGGGCGGTGGGGTCGGGGTCGAAGACGATGATGTCGTCGAGGTAGGCGGCGACGCGTTCCAGGCCTTTGATGACCTCGTTGATTACCTTTACGAACCACCCGGGGGAGGCGCTGCTGCCTTGCGGCATCACAAGCCACTCGAATAGCCGGGTAGGGGTGCAGAACGCCGTCAGCGGAATGGTGGCCTCGTCGATGGTGATTTGGTGGAAGGAGGAGGTCAGGTCGAAGAGGGAAAAGATGCGTCCTTTGCCCAAGGAGTCGAGGACCTGGTCGACGCGGGGGATTGGCAGTTGTCCGAGGGAGCTGATGGCGTTCAGTTTCTTGTAGTTGATAGTGATCCGCACGCCACCGTCCTTCTTCGGTATGGCGACCATTGGGCTGGAGTATGGGGAGGTCGAATGTTGGATCAGGCCAGCGGCCAGGTACTGGTCGAGGACGGCGTCTGCCTTCTTGGCGAGGATGGGGTTGTTGATCCTGTATGGGCGGGAAGTGACGGGGTCGCTGTCCGGGGGTACGGTGATCTTGAACGGCATCAGGGAGCACGAGCCGAAATCGGTTTTGGAAGAGGAGAAGACGTCCTGGTACTCGCAGAGGACGTCGCCCAGGGCGTCGATCACCGACGGTGACCATCCGGAACCGTGAAGGTCGAACATGACGTCGCGTAGGTGCAATGGCAAACGGTCCCAAAGGTGGAGGAAACGGGTTCGCTGGTCGGTGTCGAGGCGTGCAAGGAGTGTTGGGCACGGGGATTTCGGTGGGGGAGGGGGGTCGGCTGACGGGGGGCCCTCGTTGGCTACGGGGATGTTGTCGTGGAGGGCGTGCACGTCCGGGATGGGCGTGGGGTCCAAGGAGGGGTGCTCGAGGGTGGCTAGGGGCACTTGCACGAGCGGGGAAGAGGAAGTCCCAAGGAGGTCGCCCGGCTCAAGATCGGTGGAGCCTGATAGTGGGACGGTCTGATACCCGTCGGAGACGAATATTGCCGTATCGGAAAGGGGGTCCTCGCGGGGATCCATGTTGACCATGTAATTCCCAGTGAACGCTGGAGCACCTGACTGGCGCACCAGGTTGACCTTGACGAGTGTTGGTGTGGGCGAAAGCGAGACCGTTTTGGTGCCGGCAAATCGTAGGTGGTAGACGTCGTCGGTGTAACGGTCGTCGGGGATGAAGGCAGAGGTTCCGCTGGGGCCGTGGTGGTGAAGGGTGAGTTCGCCTTGGGTCGGCGGGGGGTTGTGGTGGGGGAGCGAGGGCTGCCGGGGAAGCGTGGTATACGAGCGTTGCCCGAAGCGCATCCAGCTATCTCGCCCCAGGAGAATGGAGTGTTGCATGGTCCCGGCAGGAACTATGCAGGCCCATACCGCAAGGGCGGCCGTAGGGGTTTTGGTGTTGGAGTCCGACCGCATAAATTGGATGCTTAGGCGGATGGAATCGGAGGTGGTAAGGGGAGCCGCAGTGCCAAAACCGCCCCAAGAACGGGGTTGGGCGTGCCGTATGCACTGGTCCGACGCAGAGCTGGATGCCTTCAGTTGTTCCACTGCGGTGGCGGTGATGAACGACTGGGGCGAACCAGTATCGAGCAGAGCGACGAGAGTGCAGCGCTTTGTGGCGGTGGGCCCACTGTGCACAAGGACCTTTGTTGTGAACGAAGAGTCGTCCACTGTGAGTACGCCGCCGGTGAGGCACGGTCCATGTTCCGGTATCGTCCGCGGGGAGGTGGCTCGGTAGGTTGTAGCTTCGATGGAGACCGCGGAAACCGAGGAGAAATGGCTCATGGGGAAGCAGTCGGGGGTGGAGGGCGGTAGGAGAAGGCCAAGTGGGGAACTTGATGTGGGGGCCGTGTGGGGGTGGTCGCTGGTCTCATGGATACCGCTGTCGGTAGGGGAGACTCTGATGGAGTCGGCAGGGGCGGGTAGTGGCTCCAAGCGGCGGGGATTGGTAGGAGTTGGGAGCCAGTCGGGCACCCGAGTTGGCGTTGTCGGGGATGAGGTCAGGTCCGTATTGACGGTGCTGACTGATATCCTCGAGTTCGCGGGGGAACTGGTCGGCAAAGCCGAAGTTCCGGGAGGGTCCACGCGGGGGCGCGTACGCCGTGCGAAGAGTACCTTTGGGAAGCTGGCTTCAGTCGTCTGAAACTCAGCAGCGCACTCGCTAGGAGATGCCGATCCTGAGGTCCGTGTCCTCGCAATGCATTCTGCTGGCGAGGGAGACGGGGCAGGGGGCTCGGGGCATGTCCTGGTCGACGATGGTCGCGAGTCTTCCGTCTGCAAAACGGGGCTGTCCCTCGAGCTCAGGGGCAGCCGTGCTGTCAACACTGTGGCAGCTGCGGGGATCTCGTCAAATGCGGATCCCATGCTGTCACTTACAAGGCGCGCGTCCTGGGACGAGCGCGAGTGGAGCCGCCGAAATGGGGGCTCCGGGGGCGATGGCCCGGTAGGCAAACCAGTAACTTGCTGTAAACCGGAACCGCTGGTAGCCGCCGTCGTCGAAATATCCTCCAGGTTAGCAAAGTCTAGAGATTCGGCGATAGTCGGCAAGGAGCGTAGCTCATCGCGGGAAGACGTCGAGTGGAGCATCCCGGTTGGGCTCGATGTCTTGGCCTCCTCCCGCCCACACCTCAAGGCAATCACTGGATCAGGAGGATCAATGCCTGGACAAGTGATTGGGGATGGGGCTGGGTTGGGGGGGGGGCGTTGGGGGGCAGGGGCAGGGGGCGGGGAGGCGGAGTGCACGTGATTTACACGAGCGTCTTGTGAGCCTCTGGTGCTCGCAGTAGGTGCTATTGGTGGAGATGCGGCAGTAGCTCCACCACCGGCCTGTCAGTTGGTGCGGAAGGTGCCCGGCTGCCGTTGGTTTGGGTTTGTGGAGGCTTGGTTGCCGATCCGCATGTTCGCTGGAGTGGTGGCTGCGGAAGTGTTCGGCGTGCGCACCGTCATGGCGGTAGACGGTGCCGTAGCAGTCGCGGCGGCCTCTATGCGCTGTTGTTGGTACTGTTGCCCTGGCGACTGCTGGTTTCCGTTATTGTAAGAACGGCCGTGGTTGTGACGCCCGTTGTTGGAGCGCCCGTTGTTGCCGCGGTTGTGGCGGGAGTGGTCGTGGTTGGAGCGGTTGTTGTAGTAGCCGTTGCGGTTGTTGTTGTTGTTGTTGTGGTTGGACCGGTTGTTGTTGGAGTGGCGGGCTTGGTTTTTGTTCAGGGTGTGCTCGTATTGTCCCCGGCGGTAGGAGCACATCCGTCGTTGCCATTGCCGGTAAGCTTGTCCTCCATCGTTCAGTTGGCCAAGTGCCGGGTTTAGGATGCCCGACGTGTTGAGAAAGTCCTGGGGGCAGGTCTTCATGCTGTGATCGGTGCCATTGCAATTGAGGCAGTGTCCACCGTGGTCGCGCAGGGCTTGGGCACGCGCCGAGCTCGTCAGGAGTGGCGTTAGGAGCGGAGGAATCTGTTGGTTGAACGTGGTGGACACCATGTATACTTCCTCATAGTGTCTGAGGGGCCAGTCGGACTCGTTCGCGCAGAACGGGTCTGGGGACGTTTCGACCACATTCATGACCAGGGGGTTTGAAGCGGATCCCAGTGCGAGGGTGCTGGAGCCGCGTGGGTGCGATTGCTGTGTTGGGGCTGCCGGTGAACAGGAGTACGTGGTGAATCCTCCCGAGGAGGACGCATGGAACCGTTGGCCATTGACGGCCGGCGTCTTGTTGGTTGCTAGCACCTCAAATGCCGACCACATTGTCGCAACCGTCGTGAACGGCTGTGGGGCGGTCATCAGAGGGCCGGGGTAGAGGGCCGGCATCAGCGATGGGTATTGCTTGCTGGTGGTCCCGCGTACAATCTCGATAACCATGGCGTCGCTGGGCTTGAAAACGCGCTCCGTACCCTGTGCGACAGAGACGCGTTCCTTGAATGCCCGGACAAAAGTGGAGAACTCCGTGTCGGTGGGCACGCCGAAGGTATTCAGCTGCTCGAAAGCACGTCCCTGGTCGCCGTCGTCGAAGTGGTTAGTAAGGAGGCGAAGGAGCTTCTTGTACGCAGACGGTCCGGTGTCGTCGATGGTGAGTTCCTGGCGTAGCTGGACGAAGAAGTCGTCAATGAGGCGAGGCAGGGGCGATGCCATGACCGACGGGGACGAGAGGGCTTTGCGGAAGCACTTTTGGAGTGGTGCGTCCCATCCCACTACCCACGGCGGTTTGTCGAACGACTGCTTTTCCGATTCGTCGCAGATGACGAGGATTTCTCCCAGCGCCAGTTTCAGGCTGGCGAAGAACATGCCCAGGTAAACTGCCGTGTCGACGTTATCCGGGAACGGGAACTTTATGAGTGGGGTTGTTTTCCGTAAATCGAGCCCGGCATAAAGGCGCCTAACGGAGCGACGCTCCGCCTCCGTCATGGACTCCGTGTGGGCGCCTGGGGATGTAACGGCCGTTGTCGTGGTTGTCGTGGTCGTTGCAGTGCTCGTGGTGGGGCGGGAAGGTGTCGTCGTTGTGAGCGTGCCCGTGGTGGGGCGGGGGGGGCTGGGTGCAGTGGCGTTATGTTGGGGGTGGAGCTCGGTAGGGGTCCAAACATGCCCGCGACCGGTGGTGGTGTGGAAGCGGCGCAACGCGAGTAGGAGGGAGTTAGCCGCCCCGATAAATTCGGCGGACACCCCTCCTGTGGCGGCGCGGGCCAGGGCTAGGGCGACCGTCGGGTCAGTATCGGGGGCGAACATAGCCCACAGGCGGTGTGCCGCCATAGAGACATCAGAGACTGCTGTCCCGCGAGCACTCTGCATGCAGCTGAGCGTGGCGCTGAGAAAGTCCCAGTCAATGGGCTGAAACGGTATGAGAGTTGGAAGGGCCAAAGGTTGGGCCGGGGTTTGGGCCTGGATAGGCGTGGTCCCAGACGTCACAGCGGGCGCATGGGTCAGCTCGTGCGTGGTCTCACGCGCCGTGATCTGTGCAGGGGGGAGGGCGAGCGGCTGCGGTAGAGCCGATGTGGTCGCGGTTGCAGCTGTAGCCACGTAGGAGGGGGAGAAGGGGTTGGTGGAGGAGGTGGGCGACGGGGGTAGGTCGCGTAGTAGGTCGGCGCTCTCCTTCAGTTGTTGAACGAGCAGCTCGTGGTGGGTTTGCAGGGCCGCGCGGCGTTCACGAAAAACCGCGCGGTGGTCCTGGGCTTGTCCCGGGTCGACGGCCGGGATGGCAGTTCCCGACACGGGCTCCCGTTTGACGGAGGACCCCCGGCCAGTACTGGGAGGGCCTGATCCCTGTCCCGTGGGGGAGGCCTCCAACTCGCTTAGGAGCGAATTTATGTCCGGGGTGTCGTCCCTTGCCATACGCGACGACCGTGCGGCATACCTCGCCTCGCGAGAATTAGGCGATTCGGGGGTGTCGCCGGGCATGCTTGCATCGGAAGTGGATCTTGCAGCCATGGTGGTGTCGGGGTCGGGTGGAAATAACGCTTGCACAGGAGCAGAGATAGGTTGGGATGGAGCCTGAAAGACCTAGGTGGGTCTTCTAGGTTGGCCGGAGGAGAGGGTGGGTAGGTCCAAGGCTTGGATCTCGGTCGGGCGGCTACAAATACCAACAAACCAATGACGTACGGTAGGGGTAGTGTGCCACGATTTAGTGCTCGTCGAAGAGTTAATACTATATTATGGAGGACGTCCAACCTGTTGTCGGGCGCCTCACTCTTGGTAGACGATTGTCGCGCCCGTGTCACTCAAATGTTGGCTATGAAAATGAATTGGGCAGCACTCCACCTACAAATGCCTCAATTCGTAAGTATGGTATTACGGAGTGACAAACAACAGGCGTGGGCAGTGCAAAGCCGACCAAGCTAGTACAATTTGTAAGAGTACATAAAAGAAAAACGAAAGGTCGGGAAAAATTGCAGCATGCCGGCACTATTTGGTAACACGCACAAAATATCGGACGATACCCCAGACAGAAGGTGGGCAGTTTGTTCTGACGTGGTGGAAGACAAAAAATGGGCTGCCGGCACATGTCTGGAGTGTCGCATTGTCCGGTACGTTGTGGGAAACATAAAATATCGTAAGCGCAGCACAAAATGAAAATAAAACCCCAGTACGTGAAAATAAAGAAATGTGCATAACTCGGCTACCATGTGGAAGGAGCTCGAAATGTGCCATATTTCCATTTTGTCCAGCATTTAGTTATATTTTTGGAACAGGGGGGGGGCTGCGCGTGTGGCAGCTTTTATGTTCCAAAACTGCTTTAAGCAGCATGCAGCTGCTTCAACAGTTGAGGCTGAACGAAAACAAAGGGGTAGGTAGCTGTTATTGTGTTCACAAAATGGCAGCCGTGCCACAAATTTGAGCAACATGTACCCTGCGTTATGATAAAGTCGGGGGCTAAATGCTCGGAAAACTATACCTGGTACGTAGCAGTTTTGTAGCCAAAATTGGACAGCAACTATAATAATAGCCAGCTTTTTCCCTAAAACTGACAAAACCAACGAGGGGACACAAAAAGAAAATACGACAGAGTACAAAAACAAATGCCAGATTTGGGCGGCATCTTGCTACTAAGCGTACTACGTATCTATCAGGTAGCAAAGATCCTATAAGCCAAATGTTTCTACAAATTTGGGCAGCATAGGGCCTCTGTTTACTTGTGAAAGCTTGATCAAAATGCACGTGTACAGCAGCAGCAGTTTGACAAATGTTTCGACAGATTTGGGCAGCAGCTGCCGCTGTATCCGAGGGGGGGGTGTGATAGAAACAACCGCAGCCACAAGCTTTGACCAATATCACCAGCGTTGGGTCTGTTTTATCGTGAACTTGGATTGTGGAAAACAGCAGTCGTTTCGAGGTATCTCTCCTGGGGAAGAGCCAGCATGAGCTGTTCGTACACCACAACAGGTACCTGCTACTATGTATGATACGCAAAAAAAATGACACGTAGAAAAAAGAAAAGATAACAATACTCGTGATGCATCAAGAGTGTACGGTGAGGTAGGATGACCTACCCGCACGCTGGAGACCTAGGGAAAAATCTGCTAATCTTACAGAAATTTCTGGAGGCTCAAGAGGTACACACGCACAACGGATGAAATATGACTTATAACGCGTATACGACATCCCTGGTTACCACGTGGAATATGTGGTACAAGCGAAAAAGTGGTAAACGCGTACCAGTATATATAACAAACGGTGGTCGGAGGCACCATCATATACGTGTTGTACTATTGAATATTACCAGGTAGTGTGTATACTAATATATTCTTAATACGAATATGTTATGCCGTACCAGGTATTACACAACAAAAGTCGGGAAAACTGAAAACACCAAGCAAGCAAAAGCCAAGAGGGAGGGTGTTCCTCCTAGTAGTGAGAGGACACCTACTACGCCTTGTGCTAGGAAAAACGGTGCCTGCAGCCTGCAATTGTACCATGATAGTACAACATAGCAGAGTTGGGGTTGGCTGGACCACCGTCTTAAACCAACACTGAGACTAGAAAGACGCGTTTGCAAGACTCTATCGTATGACACGATAGATCAAAGCGTAGTGAACTGTAAATAGTTGGGAAAACAAAGCACACTCGAAAGAAGAAAAAAAAAAGCTAGGGAAGACACCCGTACATGTATCTCTGACATTACACGACCTTCGACGTACAGAGGTATATCAACCTATAGCAACTACGTACCGCAGCTGACTATGATACTTGCCATTCTCGAGTCTACGCTACACATGGGCCCTGCGGGAAACACGCTCTACGAGTATTAGCTCGTTTTCGCGCAGGCCGAAAAAGAGACAAAAGACAGACGAAAACAGAACAAAAACAAACTGACTCTTGGTCCCCTGTCGCTGTGGAAGCTCACATAGGCAGCAGTCGAGGAACGAAGAAGGTCTCGAATAGGGATCCAGTCCTCTCAAGCTCAGTCGGTCCGGTCACTTTGCCGACGGCGTCAGATGTGATATGATGAGATATCAGGGTGGGATGCAGGCAGACCGAGCTGGCTGGGAGGTAGGCCCTTTTTAAGACTTCTTTTGTTGATTGACTTTGCAAGTGTGAGGAGCTTGGGGGAGGAAATCCAAGAGTGAGGGGGTGGGGCTTCGTAGGCAACAACGAAGGTCCACCCTCCCGCATGCTCTGTTCAGGAATACTCCGCTATCGGGTATTCCGACAAACACTCCTACGCCTATAGATATTTCTTCGGGTGCAAGAAAGGCTCACACCTTACGGACTAACTTAGCCCAAAGAACATTCCACACCTATAGGAATGTTCTTATGGAATCTATGTTCATCTACAGAATAATCCATCGATAGGAATATTCTTGCGGTGCCTACGTAAGGACTAATGTTCCCAAAGTAACAATCCCTAGATAGAAAGGATTGTTCTTATGGCAC
>JALZUV010000216.1 GCA_023301245.1 Rickettsiales bacterium | reverse complement strand
AGTTAGTTTAAACTAACTGGCCTTTTTACTATTGAACGAGAGCAATCGTTTAGTAGTAATTATTCATTTTAAATGCGTTGCTTTCAGCAGGCGCGTAAGCGGTATCATAACCATAGCTATTATAGTCAGATGAGTAATCGTAATTTTTGAACACTTGTGCTTGGCTGTTAGGCTGGGCACAGGCAGATACAGCAAGCAATGCAGCAAAAGCGAGAGTGATTTTCGCGATTCGTTTCATGATTTTATCTCCGTTGTTCATGGATGTAATCTACCTATTTATTGAGAGCATACAATTGCCTCTTTAGAAGTTCCGCTATGCATTTTATGCATAGCTTCATGTGGGTAAATGTCACACACTGTGGATAAAATGGCGCTAACCGTGGTTTTGCGACAGTTTTTTATTTGTTGGAGTGTGAGGGGGAGGCCGATAAATAATTTTATTTAACAGCTTGTTAGAAAATAGCTGAAATAAATTACAGCTTTTCTAGCGTACCTGCTTCGATGGCGAGACACTGTTTTATGGCATCTGCCTTAATCAACGTTTCGCGCCATTCGCTGAGTGGGGTGGAATCAGCAACGATACCGCCGCCCACTTGGAATTCAAATTGCTTGTCGTGAATAATCAGCGTGCGAATAACGACCGATAGGTCGGCTTGGCCATCAGGTGCTATCCAACCGATGGTGCCACTATAAAGGCCGCGCTGCTGTTGCTCGGCTTGTTCGCACCATTGCATGACGGCTTTTTTCGGCGCGCCTGTCATCGAGCCTGGTGGGAAACATCCGCGGATAACCTCTAGGCTGGTGGCGGTGGGGTTGCGCTGGCCTGTCACGGTGCTGGCCATATGGTGTAAGGTGGCGTAACTGGTAACCTCGAAGAGTTTGTGAGTTTTAACGCTGCCTGCTTTGCAATGATGCGAGAGGTCGTTGCGCATTAAATCGACAATCATTAGGTTTTCAGCGCGGTCTTTAGTGCTATTGGCGAGGGTGCTGGGGTCGCTATCGCGCGGAGCCGTGCCTTTAATCGGGCGCGACTCGACCCTTCCTGTAGCATCAATGGTAAGGAAACATTCAGGGCTGGAGGATAAAATAGCCGAACCTTCATGCTTTATATAGGCGCTGTAGCTGGCGGGGCTAATGTCGCACAGGCTGCTGAAGAGCTGATAGCTATCTGGCGCGGATTTAAATTCGCCAAAAAATTTACGAGTGATGTTGGCTTGATAGAACTCGCCTGCGGCAATTTGTTCGAGCGTTTGTTCCACCGTTTGTAGGTAGCGTTGTTTATCCATATTGCTATGGAGGCTCGCGACAGCAGCGGCGGGTTGTGGATTGATAAGTTTTTCAGGTGAATCTTCGCCATGGCGATGCAGCGTTTGGGTTTGATGGTTAAAGACGAACACAGTTTTATATTGCGCAAACCATAGGTTGGGCAGGGCAGTGGTGGCGCTCGGCAGTTTCGAGTTTACCCCGCATTCATAACCGATGAAGCCAAACCAGCGCTGACACCACGGCGTATCAGCTTGAGGGGTGAGGGCAGATTGTAAATCGTCCCATGTGCCCGTAACTTGCGTCGATTGGTTGATGGCTAAAACCGAAAGCACGCCATGTTCAGGGTGTTGCAAACTGCTGTGCAAAAACACGAGCGAGTCGTAACCCGCATAGCGCCTTGCGAATTTTATAGGGTCGCACCAGTTAAGCTGCATCAAGCAATCCTTGGGCTTGGGTGGCCAGCGAATCATCGTTCCAGTTCCAACCTTGTGGTTGCAGACTGTAAACGGGCATGGCACCACGGATGGAATTACAAAGCATCACGCTATCGGCAAGGCGGAGGTTATCTAGGTCGAAGGCGGCTTGCTGTACCTGCATTTCCTCCAGCAAAATTTCCCGCGCGATGCCGGGTAGTAACCCGCATTTAACGGCAGGTGTATAGATAAGCCCGCCTGTTCGCCAAAAAATATTGGCGCTGCTAGCTTCGCATATAGCACCTTGGGCGTTTAGCATGAGGGCTTCATCGCAGTTGTTATCCTGTGCCTCTAAGCGGGCGAGGGTGGAGTTCACGCCTTGCATTAATTTTGCTTCTACGGGCAGGCTTTTGCGTGAAGGCTTCTGCCAATTGGCCAGCCATAATGTGATGGGGTCTTCTGATAATTCAGGTAGGGGAAGAAGTTCGGCGATAATTGTGGGGGAGGTTTTTACGTTTGGTAAGTAGCCTTGGCTGCCGATGCCTCGGCTAACGCAGAGGCGTAATATGCCTTCTTGCGCCTTATTCTTTTCGATAAGAGTTTCGCTTATCTCTTCCAGCGATTCAGTCATGGGGTTAAAGCGTAAGGTTTCTAGGCCTTTATCTAAGCGGCGCAAATGACGCTGCAGATGCTTGGTTTGCCCGCCTGCAATGCGGATAGATTCAAATAGCCCATCGCCAAAACGAAACCCTCGCTCATAGATTGAGATTTTCGCATCCACGGCGGCGACATATTCGCCTTTAACATAAACGATAGACATATTCTTCTGTTACCTTGATTTTTAGTAGAAATCCATCATCTTGGCGCAATGGTGAAGGTCGCAATTGGTTTGGGCAGTAATTTGGGCGATAGGCAGCAGCATATTGATGCGGCAGTCGCGGCGCTTTCCAGCGATATTCACGCGGCAAAAATATCCGATATTATCGAAACTCCCGCCTTGCTGCTTGATGCTTCGCCCGCCGATTGGGATAAGCCTTTTCTCAATGCAATATTAGTGGGCGAAACCAAACTATCAGCCTGTGAATTGCTTCATCGTCTACAGCAAGTTGAACAAGAGCAAGGTCGCCAAAAGCAAGGCCTATGGAGCCCCCGTACAATTGACTTAGATATTATCCTCTATGGCAGTGAGGTTATTGACGAGGATGACTTACAAGTGCCGCACCCGCAAATGCTAGTGCGGGACTTTGTTATGGTGCCACTAAAGCAAGTGGCGGGCGATTGGCTTCACCCTGTCACGCGCAAAAAAATAGCGCAGCATCAACCTACAAAAATAGTCGGCATTGTAAATGTAACGCCTGATAGTTTTTCCGATGGTGGCGATTACTTCTCGCCCAAAAAAGCGATTACCCATGCGTTAGCTTTGATAGAGCAGGGCGCGACGGTGTTAGATATCGGCGCAGAATCGACCCGCCCCAATGCCGCACCCGTGAGCGCGCTAGAAGAATGGAAGCGGCTAGAGCCCGTGCTCGAAGCGTTGGTAGGTAAGAGCATTATCAGCGTTGATACTCGCCATGCTAGCACGGCGCAGCTTGCCCTAGCAAAAGGTGTCGATTGGATAAATGATGTATCCGCCGCGAGCAATGAGGCGTTGGTGGTAGCCGTCGCCAATCACGAATCCGCTAAATATGTGTTAATGCACTCTTTAAGCGTTCCAGCAGATCCATCGCTCACCTTGGAGGGCGATGTAGTGGATGAATTGTTGAAATTTGCTCATGCTAAAATAGTGGTTTGCGAACAATTAGGTTTGCCGAAGGAGCGTATTATTTTCGATATTGGTATTGGTTTCGGTAAAACGGCCGAGCAATCAGTGGAGTTAATTGAGCGAATTGCCGAGTTCCATCTTTTAGCTGTGCCGCTATTTGTCGGCCACTCGCGCAAGAGTTTTATGAAATTATTTGACGGTGAACGCGATGCGTTAACGTTGAAATTCTCCAAACAATTAGCAGCGCAAGGCGTTGATTATTTGCGTGTACATAATGTGGAGCTGCATGATGGGGTTTGATACGGATGCTGAATTAGCCACATTGCTAGAGAAATTACTGAACCCGCAGCTCAAGGAAATCTCGCTGGGGTTAGAGCGTATGCATGCGTTGTTGGAAGCGTTGGATAACCCGCATCAACAACTGCCGCCTGTTATTCATGTGGCGGGCACCAACGGTAAAGGCTCGACCATCGCCTTTATGCGCGCGGTACTGGAAGCCGCAGGCAAGACGGTTCACGTTTACACCTCGCCGCATTTAGTGAGTTTCCGAGAACGTATCCGCGTGGCTGGCGAGTTGATAAGCAAGCAGGAGCTCATGCCTATTTTGCAGCGCATCTATGATATGCAAGAGCAAGTGCCAAGCACCTTTTACGAGGCAACCACCGCGGCGGCTTTTGTCGCCTTCAGCCAAACTGCAGCCGATGTGGTGCTGCTAGAAACAGGCTTAGGCGGCAGGCTTGATGCGAGCAACGTGCTAGCAAAACCCATGGCCAACATCATCACGCCGATAGGTTATGACCATCAGGATTATCTCGGCAATACACTGGCCGAAATCGCGGGAGAAAAGGCGGGTATTCTACGCGAGGGCGTGCCGGCCTTTATCGCGCATCAGGAAGGTGAGGCGATGGATTCTATTCGCGCGCATTCGGCTGAATTTTATGTGGCGGGCGAAAATTGGCGCTATCAAATAGAAGCCGAGCAATGGAAGTTTGACGGTTGGGCACTGCCACTGCCTGTGTTGCAGGGCGAGCATCAAATGGCGAATGCGGCATTGGCCATTGCCTGTGTGCGCCATTGTTTCCCCGAAATTACACAAGCGCATGCGGTAGAGGCGATGGGCTCTGTTTATTGGCCTGCGCGGTTGCAAACGCTGCGACTGCCGTATGTGCCCAATGATATTCCTGTTTACCTCGATGGGGCGCATAACCCGATGGCCGCGCGCGAGTTGGTGAAATGGGCGAGGGGCTTGCCGCAAAAGCCTGTGCTAATAGTCGCGATGAAGGCCGATAAGGATGCTGAAGGTTTTATTGAGCAATGGCGCGATGCAGCACATTTTATATTCCTGCCCGAAATTGATGAAATTGATGACTATTTAAATGCGAATATATTGAAAAAATATTTAATTAAATGCGATGTTGCGTCAGAAATAACGCAGGGTTTTGAAGAGGCAATTAAAAAAGCTATTAAATATCAAAGGCCTGTCGTTATTTGTGGCTCTTTATACTTTTCTGGATTAATATTGGAATCAATCTAATATTAGTAAATATTTAACGGGTCTGTGCTAATCTAAGTATATGGAATTTGAACAATTACAAGCTGA
>JALZUV010000215.1 GCA_023301245.1 Rickettsiales bacterium | reverse complement strand
GTGCGTCACGCGTTTATGCATGGCATCGACAGCAATCGCGAGGTTTTCCACCATGGCTCGTACGCTGGCATCGGTTAGCGGGACAACACCGACAACCTCGTGTTGGTCACGGACAAGAGACGCCAGCAGGGTGGTTGGCTCACGCCCAAACCAGGCCTTGTACGGGGATCCCCCCAAACGGGCGCGGTACGAGGAGTTCAACGCCCACTGCACCATGGGCACAAAGTGCTCCCAATCGGTGACCGCGCTGCGATATTCAACCAATAAGGCCTTCAACACGCGCAGGACTTCCTTCATTACGTTCTCGACAGTACCGTTGCTCCAGGGCGAATTGGCAACAGCAAAACGGTGATCCACTCCCAGAAGAGTCGTGAGTTTCGCTAGAAGGTGGTTCTTAAAATGCGTGGCTGTGTCACTCACCAGAACGGACGGGACACCTAGTGTGGTGCACCAACGTTGCAATCCCGCCGCTGCATTCTCAGCGTTGGCAGCAGATGCAGGCTCCAACATCACAAAACCAGTAATATCCTCCTTCAGGACCAAGATGTATTTCGTATCGTCGTCGCTGTCTGCCGGAGATTGCTCGCGGTTCTGGTTTCCATCGCCTCGCATACCGTGTTCTCCATCGTTTGGCCGATCGTCTACTCCACACCGTTCATTTGCCCGCCCCTTAGCAAGCGGTTGCACCTTTTCAATCCCAGTTCCAATGTACAGATAATCGAAATGCAAACACGCATTCACCTCAGTTCCATGCGTGGTTTCTCCGAACGGGCGCGGTATTTTCCCCCCTCCTCTGGAATCCACGCAGTTGAGGCAATCGTTGACGAATGCTCCCACATCCTTCTCCATTTGCGTCCAGTAACAGGCAGGGCGCAGCCTGTCCATGGTGGCCTCCTTCCCGCGGTGTCCGGCCTCCCCACAGTGGCCACAGACCAGAAGGCGCAGTTGGAGCTCTTTAGCTTCCTCCGGAATCCACAACGCCCCTGTACTCGTCATGGCATAGACCCCGTCACCTGCACGGCTGACCTGGTCCCCGTTGGCCAACTCAAAAGAAGACGGGAACTCACCATCCTCTCCTTTGAGGGTCGCGTACTGCATCTGAACACCTCGTATAGCGTCGACGGACGGTAGGGAATTTGCATTCCGACCTAGTTCGCCTTCCAAAGTCGGAACCTCGGGAAGTGGCGCTCGCACCGCTAGAGAACGGGTAGACGTGGGTGGGCTTATCCAACGCGAAAGAAGGTCACCCCACAGGTTGTCCGTGCCGGCAATGTGCCGGATGGAGTATTTGAAGATCCCCAGGTACGTGGCCCAGTTGAGTAGACGCTGGCTGGTCGCTTTGCTCAGTTTCGAAACAGCCGTGTGGGGGTGGAAGATGTAAATCAGGTTCCGATGATCAGTGCAGATGACCGGTCCCGACCAGAGCAGCCACTCCAGCCGCCGGAAGGTTTCCACGATAGCAAACGCCTCCTTGTCGAGGGTTGCCCAACGCAGCTTGGAATTCGTGAACGACCCACTCACGAAGGCGAGCGGGGCGTGTCGCATCTCGGAGGGTTGCATGCCGGACCTCAGATCTTCGTCGGGAACTTGCGTCACCATGGCTCCCCAGTGAAGGTCAGAGGCATCCGTAAACACCATGACCGTGCATCCCTTACACGGCTGCGCAAGAGTGACACATTCTCCCAAAAGGTGTTTCACCTGCGTCCACGACTGATCACAGTCCGGGGTCCACTCCGCGGACGTTATTTTTTTAGCGGTGGCGGCGCGTTTTGTACGCCTACTGACATTGCGCAGCAACGTTTCCATCAGATCCCTCAGCGGTGCATTGACACGTGCGAGTTCCGGTAGATGCGTGTGCATCCAGTTTACTGCCGCTAGAAAGTGTTGCAGCTCGCCGCCAGTTTCGGGGCGACGGAGGGACAATAGCCCTTCGATACGCGCGGGGTCATGCCGCACTCCAGCTGCCGAATAGAGCTTGCCACACCAATTTACTTCCGTAGTGAAGAACACGCTCTTCTCAGCCGATGCATACAAGCCGTAGCGCTGCAGCCGCTCCAGCACCATCCGGGCGCGTTGAACCAATTCCAGCTCAGATGTTGCAAAAATGACAATGTCGTCGACGTAAACGACGCATACGTCTCCGATTAGCGGCCCAAGAACATGATCCATAACCCCGACAAAATGGGCGGTCGCATTGCAACACCCTTGCGGCATACGAAGAGGCTTCCATAGGCCTTCCGGCGTAATGAACGTGAAAATTTCTTGGCTGTCTTCATGCAGCGGAATCTGCCAGAACCCCTTGTAGATATCCAGGGACATGTAGTAGGGATAGCCCGCTAGAACGAGGCCTTGCTCGTGCAACAGCGGTACGGGGTATGGGTCCGGTTCTGTATGCGAGTTTACCACGCTGTAGTCGATCACCATCCGGTGTTTCACCGGCCCTTTTCCGGTGGATTCACTGGCCGAGTCAAGAGGAACGGGATCCCAAGCGCGGGGAATTTCCGTTGGTGTCGCAGATCCCCGTTCCCTAGCTGCCGGACGATCCGCTGGTGCCTTCACTTTCACCGTTACTTTCACCGATGACGGTTTCACGACTGCCATGGCCGGGCTGGTATAGAGGGACCCCAAAGCTGCAACTACCATCCCAGCAGCTACCAAAGTCGGTACGAAATTCTTTATGAATCTCGCTTTGTCAGGGGCAGCCCGCCGCGCACGAGCTTGGACTGGGCGCGCCCCCGGTAGAAGCTGAACCTTCATAGCCGGTACATCCGCTGGCGGATCTTCCATTCTCAGCCCGGCGCGGAAACTTCCCGCAAACTCCACCAGCACGGCCTGGGCGAGGTCACCCAAAGCCTCGCTACTCATCCCCGCTTGGGCAGCCTTATCTACCCCCTTCTTCAGTAGGCGAACTCGTTCTTGCAACTCCTCGTCTGGAGCGCTAAGCAGAGACGGTGCCCGGTCGGTTAGGAGGGCTTCAGAAGGGTCAGGATCGATAGCAACTCCACGAGCTGCAGCCAAGGACGCGACGGCGCAGCGGATTTCACCCTCGGCGACGGTGGCCGGCAAATTGGTCAACATACGTTCGACGTTGATGCCTAGTTTGGCGACCATTGTGGGGTGTCCCAGCAATAGTAGATCGTCCTCTCCTTCCAGGACGGTGAACTCGATGCTCGACAACTGAACCGGTCCCGCTATCCCACTAGTAACAGTGACATTCAGGGGCTCGGTGGTACCGACGGCATGTGCAACCGCTTGGTCAGCCAGCACCACAGAAAACGAGCGATATTTGATGAGGGTGTTCAAGGGGTAATTCGCTTGCAGCTTGGTGAACATTCCTCGACTGATAACATTGATCTGACTGCCCGTGTCGAGGAGGACACGGCCTTCTATTTCGTTTCCATCGCCTACCCCGGTCGGACTGAGGCGTACCGTACCATGCATCCCATCGGAACGAGTGGCCGTGGCATCCATGGCCGACAACACGCGACTCACCGCACCCCTGCCAGGGTTGTCCTCAGGAACCGTCTCGACGTCCAGATCCTGCTCCTCCACGGGGAGTAAAAATGCAGGGTCTCCATGTTCCACGCTCAAACCTGACTCCGGCTGGTCGGGCTCCAGCCGAGCGACTCGGCGGGATCCGAGACCAGCGCTCGCACGGCGGGCCGGGGTCCCCCTGTCCTCTCGAGGGTTCCTGCGGGCGTCACCTGAGGGTGGTTGCTGTCGCCCAGGGGAACTACCTCCGGCGGGTCTCCCATCCTCAGCGGACCAGCCCGGACGTCCTCCCCGAAAACCAGCCGGGGAATTTCCCGCAGAAGCGGACCAACCCGGAGAGCCCCCAGCACCCCTCGCGGGCGCTCGGTCTCGCCCGTCCACGCGGCTAGGCGTGGTGGGAGCAGATTGCACGCCAACTCTTGCCGGAAACTGGTCACCGAAGCTGTCGCTCGGCCGGGCTGACGTTCGCACTGGGCGTAATTGCGGGTATTTGGTCCAACACTGCGGCTCGAGGTGCCCTGTATGGCCGCAGTGGGAGCACTCTTTGCTGCTGTATAAGTCGTCTGGACGCCCACGGTAATTGTCTAGTCGTCCGCGCTGATCGCGGGCAGGCCCAGACGGACCTGGCGCCCCCAGTCGCTCGTAGTGTTCCCGGTGTTCGCGCCCGTCCTCACCGGCACGACCTCTTCCGCCACGGCCGCGCCCATAGGCGTCGTCCATTGCGGCGTCGACGACGCGCTGAATTTCCGGCCATTTGGCTGCGAGATGCATGATACGACGACTGAGGGCTTGGGGGTCTTCCATTGCGGTGTCGTCGATTATCAACTCGTTCCGAACGCTTTCTCTAAACTGGCGCGGCCGGAGGGCTTCGACGAACACCTTGCTGAACGACTTGCCAGCTGCCGACTTCCATGTCCCCCACATGTGGCTAGTGTCTTTAAAAAGGGACCAGCAGTTGGCTTCGGTAACGGCGTTGCGAGTAGCTTCCCACGTGGCCAGTACGTGGCGGTGCACGTCGTTCGCGTTGCTAGGGGGTGGAACAGTGGCAGCTGCTACCTGTAAGCGACTGTACATGGCTACGGCGCTGATGCTGCTGTATGGCTGAACAACAGAGCGTAAACACTCCAGCAGGTCGGCGTCACTGATTGCCTGCACGCGGGTAGTGGGAAAGTCCCCTAGATAACAGACGGTGGCTAACGTATTTTCTGCCATGCAGTTGCGCATCGTGTTATCCCCTCGTACAGGTGTTTCATTTTGCTTATACTCACCCCACTGGCGAATAAATTCGCCGCAGGCCGCTGGTGTGGACGCCGTCAAACGTGGAGCTTTGGGCTTGGGCACGATGCCTAGCAGGGCTTGCCTCAGGAGCTCCGCTGTATCCGGCTGATTCCTGCTGTTAGAAGCTTCGCGGCTCGCCTCCGTCGGGGTTTGGACGTTTTCTGTGTGGGCCACGCCCCTACGTCCCTGATCAGCACGATCCTCGAGCCACCGGTGGGCCCATCTGTCGTCGTGTTCCCCGTGCGCACTTGCACTTGCTTGCCAACGATCCGAGACTTCGACTCCAGGGCCGGCCCTCCCAGCTTCCATGTCCTCGGCAGCAATTGCACCCACACCACCAGTTCTCGGCGGCTCCACTCTTCCTGTCGCCAATGTTCCAGCAGCAGGGTGCCGCGACCGCGGCTGCGATTCAAGACTCCGACTACGCGTGCCTCGTCCTTCGATGCCACCACGATCGCTGTCTCGTCTCGGTGAGCCTGGCATGTTGTCTCCGTTAGGGTAGACGATGCGGCGGGATTCCAAGGAGATGCGGCGGGATTACGACCTCCTATATTCTCGTACGAGTACGTGTCCCTTTAGTTATCGTTGTTCTTGTTTTTTCTTTGTTCTGCTGAGCTGGTCTGCTCAGCAAGGCGGCGGGACGAACGTCCAGGCCACCACTTCTTCAGCTCTTCTCTCGCGGCGGGAATTTTCCTGGCCGCGGCTATTACTCAGCTGGGTGACGGGACAGCGTCCAGGTCACCGCTGATCTTCTCTTCACGTACTCGGCGGGATATCTTCGCCTCGAAACCTCGCTAAATTCTCGCGGACCTTTGAAATACGATCGTATTGTGACGTCTTCGCGGGAAAACTAGCCACTCACAGCACTACACCCACACTCCTGAACTCAGCAGGAGCCCGGGGCCAGCATCGCTGTAACACCCGGCTAGGTGGATGGACCAAGTTCAATAACAGAGAGAGAAACAGAGTGATATTATTGCGTCGTAGTCGGTGAAGGTTCCCAAGTATCTACGTACGGCAGTTACATATGACGGTTCACGTAAGAACCAGCATGCCTACGCATCCATACCAAACCCGTGGATATGCCAGAGGATGGTCCCCAGACGCCACAGCACCCCCCCAAAGTAACCCACAGGCCTGAAAGGACTTGGGGCAACTTGATAAAAACAAAGGAAGGGACAGACGAAGTATCCACGGCAAAATTATACCAGAAGTCCTCACCCATACTTCACCAAGAACAAAGTACTAAAATATTAATATGAAAAGCATGCAGCAAACGCCACTCGCTCATGAAATCTCGCCATTGATGTAATCCCCCCACAACACAAATTGATGTTTTCCCCCACAACACAAGATGCGCCCCGTCATACAGAACAGATACAGCGTCCAGGTAAAAACCTAGGACAAAAACAAGCAGTTTACAACCGCAAGATATCTGCGTATTTCATGCAACATGAAGAAGGTACTAATATTAGCCGTTGGTTCGGTGTGCACTTCCTCGGTTATTGAAGTAACCCAGGCAGCATTAAAATCACCAAAACGAGGCAAAATATGGAGGAATCAAGAAATCCACAGGCAGATGCAACCCACTGATCAGATATGCGGCAGGGTACACATGCCAGCACAAAACGTGACACAAAACGCTCCACAACAGGAACAAGATAACACTTGTCAACGCGACAGCAACTATGACGGCATATCAAGCAACAAAATGCACTCATTCGTGAAAATCACCCCATGAAAGACAATACAAACACAAAACACACAAAAATGCGATAACATGAAAAGTCCAGCCGAAAATAATAATCACTCAATGCGGTGGGCTACCATTAGTGGGCGGCGGCAACCCTGCACCTGCGCCTGAGCTGATCCGGATGTCGTGACGCCTGAGAATAGCCTTCCTGGTGGTAAGCGGAAGCTTGAGGGACGTTAGTTTCTTCAGCAGATACGTGGGGGCGTCCCGGTACAGGGTGGCGAGAGACTCCCACGATCGCTCCGTTTCCGCAAACCCTCGCCACTGTACCAACGCCTCGTATGCACCGTCCGGGGCGCGCCTTACTTCCACCAGCTCTTCGAGGTGGAACTCCCCTTGGTTGAAGAGGTATTGGAACGCCTCTTGGACGTATTCGGTGATTCCCAGGGACGAATCTCTGTAGAACTTCAGCCTTGCGACGTGGGCTGTTGTGACGTGGCCGCTGACTATGTCCTGGACCTGGTACACGTGAGGGCTTGGCGCGTTTGTTACCCGCCACGGCCCTGTCCACGTGGACATGAGTTTTGATGTTTTCCCCGGGGGTCGAACCCGCGCCATCAGCACGTAATCGCCCACCGCGAAGTT
>JALZUV010000214.1 GCA_023301245.1 Rickettsiales bacterium | reverse complement strand
ACACAAAGCGCAATGATAGGGGCAACGGCGAGCGATACTTTTTCAGACCGTTTAATGGCGTAGGTCTTTGGAAGCACCTCGGCAAAGATAAGAACTAGCACAGTCATAGCGATAGTGGCGTAAACTACGCCCACTTCGCCCCACATGTTAATGGCGAAGCTGGTTGCTAAAGCAGACGCTAAAATATTGACGAGGTTGTTACCTAGCAAAATTGCGCCAATGAAGGATTCCTTCTCTTTGCGTAGCTTGCTCACCACGGCGGCGCGCTTATTGCCTTCTTTTACGAGTTGAAAAATACGTGCGCGTGAAACCGCTGTTAAGCCAGTTTCAGAGCTTGAGAAAAAGCCCGAGCATAAAATCAGTACGAATATTGCTAGTAGTTCAAGGAGTAATTCTAAATCCATCAGAACTGCTTATTGCCTGTATTTTTCAATAAAATCAACTAATGACGCAGCATCGACCGCTTTTTCAATATAGCACTCGCCAATAGACCTTACTAATATCAGCGTTATTTTGCCATCGTCAGCTTTTTTATCATGCTTCATATGCTCTACTAACGCTTCGCTATCTGGCCATTCGGGCGGTTGAGTAGGCAAGCCTGATTGGGTGAGTAATTGGTTAAGCCGTGCCGTATCTGTTTCAGGCGCACTATGGGCAAAAGCCATCGCCATGCCAATGGCCACGGCTTCGCCATGCACCAGCGTACCATCATAATCAAACTCTGCCTCAAGCGCATGGCCGAAAGTGTGACCTAAATTGAGCATGGCACGGATGCCACCTTCGCGTTCATCTTGTTCGACAATCGCGGCTTTAATTTTTACGCTTTCGCTAATGGCGTGGGTGAGTGGTTCTAGCTCTAGCGCGAGTACCGCTTTATGGTTCGTTTCTAACCAGCGGAAGAACTCGGCATTATTAACCACGCTTGCTTTAATGACTTCGGCAAAGCCTGCGCGTAGTTCGCGTGCTGGTAGAGTTGAGAGCGTGTCAGTATCAATAATCACTGCTTGTGGTTGGTAAAAGCTACCGACAAGGTTTTTGCCTGCATCTGTATTGATGCCTGTTTTACCGCCTACCGAGCTATCGACCTGCGAAAGCAGCGTCGTAGGAATTTGTACGAACGGCACGCCGCGCATTAATATGCTGGCGGCAAAGCCCGTAATATCTCCCACCACGCCGCCGCCAAAGGCAATGAGAGTGGTGTTTCTATCTGGTTCAAGCGCGAGTAGCTCGTTTAAGAGTATCTCCAGCAATTCAAACGATTTGCTGGCTTCTCCTGCGGGTAGCACGATAGTGTCAGTGTTGAAAGTGGTGTGGTCTTGCAATGAATCAAGCCAATGTTCTGCCACATTTTCATCCGTCACGATAATGGCACGCTTTGTGTCGATAAGTTTGCTTACCTTCGCAAGTAAGCCGCTACCAATATGAATCGGATAGCTACGGCCATCGGGCAGGGTGATATCCATTATTTTAAACCCATCAGTGCAGGCTGCTCTTTCTTTAGGCGTTTGACGATAGATTTTACGACATTTTCATGCGGGCCTGTGCCGCTATCAACAATCATATCGGCTTGCTCATAGATGGGGTAGCGCTCTTTAATGAGCTTCGAGAGAATTTTTTGCTTATTGCCCTTGGCCAGCAAAGGCCGAGTGTCGCGGCGGTTTACGCGGTCTAGCAGCACGTCGAGGTCAGCGCGAAGCCAAATGGTAAATGCCTTTTGCGCTATCATATCGCGGATAGAATCTTGCATGTAAGCCCCACCACCCGTTGCTAAAATTTGATTTTGCGTTTTCAATAGGCGTTTGATGACGCGTTTTTCTAAATCGCGGAAGATATTCTCATCATAAATTGCGAAGAGGTCGGACACGGAGCATCCAGCCGCTTCTTCAATTTCGCTATCAGAATCGACGAAAGGCAGCTTTAGTGCACTTGCCAAGCGGATGCCTACGGTGGTTTTACCTGCCCCCATTAACCCGACCAAAACAATTGGTTTAGATAAACTTGCCATTTTGCTATTACACCACTAACACTCTGATTGAGGAACGAAACTAACAAAGAACAGGGTAATTGCAAACAATCATGGCTGAGAATAAAAGAGTCGGAGTATTTTTTCTAACCATCATGGTTATTATCGCGGTTTTTATAGCGTGGTTAATGCTATTTCAACCTGAAGCTACCATTGTTGAAGTAAATAAAGAGGTCCCTAATGAACGTGTCTTTGGTGAATAAGCTCCTTTTAGCGGCCGTATTTTTGATGAGTCACACCGCGCTCGCACAAGAAGTAAAACTAGAGGTGGATTTATCGTCACCCCCTACCGAAATTATCAGCATTGCTGAAGAAGCCGAAATTATGGGCGAAGAGCAGCAAGATATGGGCATTGAAATTGCCGAATATGCTGCCCCACAAAGCGGCGCCATTGGCCTGCAGAGCGCCAATGAGCTGAATGTCCCTGACGATTTATGGTATAATGTTAGCGAAGCAGATGCGCTTAAGTTGCTTGATGCCATTAGCGAGCAGCCGAAAAGCAAAGCCGTGCAGACCATATTATATCGTGTGCTTACGATGGAAACCGCGCGCGGTGACTTTACCGAAGCCATGTTAATGGCGCGTGTTAATACGTTGCTAAAACTAGGGCAGGCCGAACTTGCCCGACAATTGCTAGCCGCCGTGCCTGAAAGTTTAGTTTCGCCAGATATGGCTAAACAAACTTTTTTGCTAGAGATGGCCAAAGCCAACTCACGCGAGAAACTATGCCTGCAAGCGCAAGACCAACAGTCGAACGCTCCTGATGCTTTTTGGCAGCGCTTTAACGTGCTTTGCCATGCTAGTGCTGGCAAAAATGCTAAAGCGCAGCTTGGTCTTTCATTGTTGCGTGAACAAAATAATGCGTCTGAAATTTTTAGCAATATTGTCAATTCTATTGGCGAAAAAGAGGTGAAGCTAGAATTTAAAGAATCACAGCGTGAAGCGCTTATATGGTCGCTTTTTACCAAAGCCAGTCTTGAGGTGGAAAATCTCACGCTGGAGCAGCAAGCGTTGCTGGCTTTAAGCGGTAAGCCTAAAGAGGGCATGAATGTTAAGGCTGTGTCTGTCCCCAACGATAATTCGCCAGATATCTCGCTGTCTCTTATGCGTTTAAAGCCAAGCGCTGATAATAAAGAAAAGCGCAAAGCCTTGCTTGCCGTTGCATTGCGTCGTGTATGGGATAAACCTATCTCCGTTGAAATGGAAGATGCTCTACTAAGCACAAATTACCGTGGCGAGCTAACCGAGCTTTCGACTATATGGAGAGAGGCGACAGGGGTGATGTTGGAAAACAACCAGCGCTTAGCCGCATTGCTAATGATGCTACGACCTGTAAACCAGCCGCTTTCGCATTATACGGTGGGCGATATTGCTTTTATGAGCAGCGAGTTGAACGCGCTTGGCCTTGCGAGTGATGCAGTGGCGATTGCCGAAGAAGCCCTAAAGGGTGATTGAGCGATTTTTACAAATGATGGCGGCAGAGCGGGGAGCTTCGCTCAATACAATCGCCGCCTATCGCCGTGACCTGAATTATCTTGATGAGTTTTTACCCTGCGATATTACCAAATGCCAAAAGCCGCATTTAGAGAAATTGTTGGCGAGTTTCTCGGGCGATTTATCGCCTCGCACCATTGCGCGGAAAATTTCGACCTTCCGCCAATTCTTCAATTTTCTGCAAGAAGAAGGCACGCGCGACGATAACCCAACCGCTAAAATCCCCCTGCCAAAGCAGCCGAAACCCTTGCCGAAGTTTTTATCAGCGGCGGAAATTCGCCAGTTGCTCGATAGTGTGGCAGAAGAAAATACGGTTACCGCTAAACGGCTTTATGCCTTAATTGCGCTACTGCATGCCACGGGCTTGCGCGTGACCGAATTGGTGACCTTGAAGTTTACTGCGGTTGAGCAAATGATAAAATCGGGCGAACCGCTACTACAAGTAAAGGGCAAGGGCAATAAAGAGCGCATTGTGCCCGTAAGCTCCCAAGCGCTAATGGCTTTGAAAGGTTACCTTGATAGCCGTAATAGCAAATCAGATTATTTGTTCCCCTCAGGCAGCAAACAAGGGTATGTTACCCGTCAAAATTTTGCTGTTAGCCTAAAGAAAGCGGCGACCAAGGCGGGGCTAGATGCCACTAAAGTATCGCCCCACGTGTTGCGCCATAGCTTTGCCACGCACCTGCTCTCAGGCGGGGCTGACTTACGGTTGATACAGCAATTGCTAGGTCATGCCGATATTTCCACCACTGAAATTTACACGCACATTAAACCTGAGAAAATGAAAGCCCTCGTCGAAAACCATCATCCGCTGGCGGATTGATTGCCGAAACTTCCGCGCAGGCGGGAGTCCAGTAGAACGAAGATGGATACCCGCCTGCGCGGGTATTACGAGGAACGTTCATCGAACTGTCACATTGCGTTCATCAAACGGTAACATAACTTCTGTACTACTAAGACTATAGAGAACGCAAACGAAAGAGACTGACATGGCTGATGATAAAAATATTGATGATGGTGAAAACCTAGAAAATAATAGTGAGCAAGAAGCTCCTGAATCACAAGCAGAAAAAGATGCTGCTAAACATATTGAGGATGTTGAGAAGATAACTTCTGATGAATTAAAGGATGATATTGAACAAGCAAAGATAGATGCTGAAGCGCAAGACTTAAGCAATAAGCTGGATGGTAAAGAAGAGCCCGCCGCAGAATCTGAAAAAGAAGAAAAGAAAGGCCTTACCTTTAATTCAAAAGCAGGTATCGCCACATCGGCTGGTGGCTTAGTGCTGTTGACGGTTGCTTATAATCGTGCGAAAGCGTTATTTTCAGGTAATGAGCCAACAGAAGAGCAAATTGAAGCAGGTGAAGAGCCAGCGCCGAAGAGTTTCTTTAGTAAAGTTGCAAACGGTGTTACCGCAATTGTAGCCGCCGTGGGCGCCGTTTCATTGGCGATGGATATTAAGAACGGTAATAGCGTAGGTGATACGGGCAAAAGCTGGGCTGATAAAGTTACTTTTGGTAAAACGAACTTCTCAGGCCTTGAGCGCTAAAAGCACACTCAAGCACAAAACCCACATTGGGTTGCGGGTAGATAGGCGGGATGGTTTCTGTCGTCGGCTTGCAGTGGATGGTCGCAGTTTGGGCATAGGCTAACAGTTTTATCTGATACATTACCATGGGTTACTGCGATACGCTCATCAAACACATAACAGCTTCCAATCCAATTACTTTGCGCTTCAGGCGTTTTCTCTAAATAGCGGATAATACCGCCCTCCAACTGATATAAATTCTCATAGCCATTTTGTAGCATCCAACTGGATAGCTTTTCGCAGCGCACGCCGCCGGTACAAAACATGGCAATTTTCTGATTCTTTTTAAAACTACTCTCTACTTTCGCGATAATCTCGCTGAAAGAGCGCATCGGCCATAGTACCGCATCTTTGAAAGTGCCAAGGTAGGTTTCATATTCGTTGCGTGTATCTAAAATTACCACATCGGGGGCAGTTATTAGCTCGTCCCACTCATCGGGCGTGCATTGTTTGCCGCTAACGCACATGGCATCGGGCGTATTAATGTCGCCCATGGTGATGATGCTTTCTTTCAGTTTTACCTTCGCGCGTACAAAAGGTGAAGTATCATCATTCGCATATTTTACATCAAGCGCTGCAAAGCGCTCATCGGCTTGTAATTGGTTGAGCAGAAATTCTACGCCATTTGCCTCGCCTGCGATTGTCGCATTAAGCCCTTCAGGCGCGAGTAATATCGTGCCTTGCACCTTATGCGCCTTCATCGAATCGACAAGCGGTTGCTTCCAACTTTCGAAATCATCGAACTGGGTGAAGCGATAGAATGTTGCAATCGTAACCATGTGGGTCTATTTACCTAAAAACAGCGAAAAATCAAGGAATCAGACATGAGCCACCAAGTAATCATCGATCAAGCATGGGAAAACCGCGATAGTGTGAACTATCAAACCAAGGGCGAGGTGCGCGAGGCCGTAGCTGAAACCCTCAACGCACTCGATAGCGGAAAGCTACGCGTAGCCGAGCCGACGGATAATGGCTGGCAGGTAAACCAATGGGCGAAGAAGGCCGTGTTACTGTCGTTCCGCCTCAATGATATGCAAGTGCTACAAGGTGGCTGGGATAAGGTTCCGTCAAAGTTTGATGGCTGGGACGAAGCAAAATATCGTGAAGGTGGCTTCCGTGTGGTGCCTGGTGCAGTTGCGCG
>JALZUV010000213.1 GCA_023301245.1 Rickettsiales bacterium | reverse complement strand
CAAAAGCTAAAAGTAATGGCCGTAAAAGCTGGTTATAGCCGCTTTTCACAATCGCTGAATGAAGAACTAGAGCCTGAAGAGCTAGTCGAGGCTGCGCGCCTTTATTCGCTATTAGGGATGACGCTGGAGCAAGTCAAAGGCGAAGGCATGCCACAACTGGTGCATCAACTGGCCATGCAAGGTCGCCTTAGCATCTCACTTTTATTGCGCTCGCTTTGCATTGGCGAACTTTCGCTGGTGGAGCATGCTTTATCGCAAATGGCGAATATTCCTATTTCCAATGCGCGCATTCTGATACGCGACAAAGGTGGCCGCGGTATAGAGGCGCTCTATAAGAAAAGCAAAATGCCTGAAATTTACAGTGGCGTTTTCAGCAAACTTATCCGCCTATTACTTAACGACACTGAATTAAAAACGCTGCATCCACGCTTATTGCAACGTCAC
This sequence comes from Rickettsiales bacterium, assembly GCA_023301245.1. Taxonomy (GTDB): domain Bacteria; phylum Pseudomonadota; class Alphaproteobacteria; order Rickettsiales; family JALZUV01; genus JALZUV01. The sequence goes on along the minus strand of JALZUV010000213.1, from coordinate 4,294 downwards.
CTTCTCATCGCCGTGGCAGATGATAAAAACCCAGATGCCGTTGATTTCACCAGCGCCATTATTAAGCGTGCCTCCCAAGATTTAGAAGAAGCTGAAGCGCATTTCGGCACGGACGAGCCATTAGCTGGCGGCGAATTCCCAACTTATTAAATAAGCTGGCAGAAGTTGCTTATTTTTGCAGCTTTTCAGTTAAGCGCTTTTCCATCGCTTTTATCTCATCCACTATTTCTCGCTTAATCACTTCGCGGCTTTCTTCGGCATCTTCCGCATTAATTTTATCCATCGCATTGACGATAATTGCGATAAATAAATTAAGCATAGTGAAGCTCGCAACGAGAATATAAATACTAAAGAAAACCCAAGAGCTGGGGAATACTTCCATCATGGGGCGCACAATTTCCATCGCCCAGCCTTCTAATGTCATAATTTGAAAGAGCGTAAAGGTGGTGCCGCCCAAGGTTCCAAACCACTGCGGGAAAGCCTCGCCATAAAGATGAGTACCAATCACCGCGAACACGTAAAAGAATAGCAACATTAAACACAGCACCGAGGCAATACCGGGGATAGAGGCTAATAAACCCTCAATAACGCGCCGCATGGTGGGCACGGCTGATATTACGCGCAGCACTCGCAACACGCGTAATGCACGCATGGCGGCCAAGGATTCGCTAGCAGGAACAAAGGCAATGGCGACAATAAAAAAATCAAAAAGACTCCACGGGTTTTTGAAGAAATTTAACCGGTGAACATAAAGCTTAAGCAGCATTTCCAATACGAAAACATATAAAATTGCTGTATCGAGCGCGATGATGAAATCGCCCGCTACTTGCATCACATTATTAGAAGTTTCGAGTCCTAATAATATGGCATTAATCACAACCAAGAAAATGACAGAATATTGGAATCTCTTGCCTTCAACGACAGATTCTAGGTAGCTTCTCATGATAATTTATTTCTTTACGAAATTCGCTTCTACGTAATGTAGCAGTTTTTCAGCCGATTCTTCGATGGAAAGCTCGGCAGTTTTCAACACTAAATCAGAATGCTCAGGCGCTTCAAATGGGTCGTCAATTCCCGTGAAGTTTTTGATTTCGCCTGCGCGGGCTTTGGCGTAAAGCCCCTTCACATCGCGGCTTTCGCAGGTTGCAATATCCGCTTCCACATAAACGGTATGGAAATGCTCAGGTGCGGCGTTGCGCGCACGACGACGATCTTCAATATAAGGCGAAATAAACGCGGTAATAACAATGAACCCCGCTTTGGCAAACAACGCTGCCACTTCGCCTACGCGGCGTATATTCTCGCTTCTATCTTCAGCGCTAAAACCTAAGTCGCGATTGAGACCGTGACGCACATTATCGCCATCCAGCACCATTACCTGATAGCCTTTGGCGAAACATTCTTCCTGCAAACGCTGTGCGAGGGTCGATTTCCCTGAACCGCTTAAGCCTGTAAACCATAAAATAGCAGGCGCATGGCCATTCATTGCAACACGTTGTTCCAAGCTTACTTGCTGCTCAACCTTAGTAATATTTTTCGATTTACGCGCCATGCTATCAACACGCTGGTTTACAATACCATCCAGCGTAATAATGCCGCCACCGACCACATCGTAACCTTCAATAATAACAAAGCGCCCTGCGCGAGGGTTATTTGCATGGTCATCCAACGCGGCCATTCCACGCAGGCGGAAAGTAACCTCGCCGACGCCATGACGCTCAATCACTTCTGCTTCGCCGAACGATAAATCATCGGTGCTTAATACGCGATCAATGCTGCGCACATCAGCATCAAATTCTGCTGTGCCGAGTTTAATTTTATAGCGTTTGCCTTTTTGCAGCGCATTATCGCCGAGCCACACAATATTGGCCGAAAAATAATTGGAAAGTAACGGCGCATCCGCCATATGGCTCATCACTTCGCCACGCTCTAAAAATAGCGGGTGCTTTAAAGTAAGGCCGATAGATTGCCCTGCGGTGGCCGCAGTCGGTAAATTATCCGCATCCGCTGGCCATTGCTCAAGCGAGGTAATGGTACTGGTTTTATTCGATGGCGAGAAGACAACCTCATCGCCCACCTGCAAGCTGCCTGATTCTACACGACCTGCTAAAATACGGCGTTCATCAAATTTATAAACATCCTGCACGGGGAAACGTAACGGCAAATCAGTGAGCGGTTTAGTGGGGGTAAAACCATCCAACGCTTGTAAAATGGTGGTATTATTATCCCAAGCCATTGCATCGCTCGTATCGGCAATATTATCGCCTTCACGCGCCGAGATGGGCACAAAGACCGTCGGCTCAACTCCGACGGATTTTAAATAGGCGGTATATTCAGTTTTAATTTCTTCAAAACGTGCTTGCGAATAATCGACCAAATCCATCTTATTAACCGCCACTGCAATTTGGCGAATACCCAATAGATGCAGCAAATAACCATGACGTTTTGATTGCTCTTGCACGCCTTCTTTCGCATCAATCAGCAAAATCGCTGCATCGGCTGAGGCCGCGCCCGATATCATATTTTTTAGAAATTCTTTATGACCAGGTGCATCAATAATGACATAATCACGCGCTAAAGTTTTGAACCAAATTTGCGTGGTATCAATCGTTACCCCTTGGTCGCGCTCGGCCTGTAATGCATCCAGCAAAAACGACCATTCAAACGGCATTCCACGCTTTTCGCTACTGGCTAAAATCGCCTCATATTTTCCATCTTCAAGGCTGCCTGTCTCGTAGAACAAGCGCCCAATTAGCGAACTTTTTCCATGATCAACATGACCAACAATAACAATTTTCATTTGCTCGCGCTGGGCAGAGATTTCAGGAGTTGAGGCTATAGCAGGCTGGTTCATTTTTCGCGCCAATCGAGAATAATTTTTCCGCTTTGGCCGCTACGCATAATATCGAAAGCCTCTTGAAAATCGCTATAGTGGAAACGGTGTGTTAGCACGGGCGAAATATCGACACCGCTTTGCAGCATGGCTTGCATTTTATACCATGTTTCAAACATCTCACGGCCATAGATGCCTTTAATTTCCAGCCCTTTAAAGCAAACTTCATCCCACGGGATTTTGGTTGCTTCTGGCAGAATTCCTAGCAGCGCAATTTTTGCACCATTGCGGGCATATTTAATCATATCGGCAAAGGCAGATGAATTTCCTGACATTTCCAGCCCAACATCAAAGCCTTCCGTCATGCCTTCTTCATCCATCACTTCTTGCAGACCTTTTTTCGTGACGTTCACCGCTTGAGTTGCCCCCATCTTTCGCGCTAAATCGAGGCGATATTCATTCACATCGGTTATCACCACTTTACGCGCGCCTGAATGTTTGGCGATAGCAACGGCCATGCAACCAATAGGACCTGCGCCAGTAATCAACACATCTTCGCCTAAAAGGTCAAAGCTGGCAGCGGTGTGAACCGCATTTCCGTAAGGGTCAAAAATCGCATAAAGCGCTTCGTCAATTTCGGGTTTGGTTTTCCATAAGTTCTCTTGTGGTACGGCAACAAATTCGGCCATAGCACCATCGCGATGCACGCCAATACCCACCGTGTTACGGCATAAGTGCCGCTTTCCCGCGTAGCACATGCGGCAACGACCACACACAATATGCCCTTCGGCACTACAAATTTGGCCAAGCTCAAACCCATGGACTTGATCGCCCATTTCGACAATCTCGCCAACAAACTCATGGCCAATTGTCATCGGCACAGGAATGACTTTTTTCGCCCATTCATCCCAATTATAAATATGAATATCCGTGCCGCAAATGCCCGTATAATGTACGCGCATTAATACTTCATTGGGCTTATAAGTAGGTTTTTCAACCTCTTCTAGCCAGATGCCTTCTTTGGCATATTTCTTTACCAGTGCTTTCATGCGCGGATATATATCATATAAATTCCTGTTAGCACCAAGAATGATGAGAGAAAATACAGGGTTGTCATAAGCGCTTGTAATTTATTAGCAGGTAGCGGAATTAAATCGGGGCGATAATTGACCATATAATAGCCGCTCGCCAAATCGGATAGACCCAGCACAATTAGTACCCACGCTGTAATAAGCCCGCCATCAGAATGAATGAATTGAGTGATGGATTGCTCCATTACCTTCCACGACCGCCGCCACCGCTGGTACCAGCAAAACGGTTCCATTTATCTTTTGAGGCGCGCTTGCGACCCGATACACGATTGCGAATTTGCTGCATGCGCTCTAGCGCATCTTCTTCTTTAAGTTGTACGACCGTCTTTTCGGGTTCAGGCGCAGCCACCACTTCGGGCGTACCAATATC
>JALZUV010000212.1 GCA_023301245.1 Rickettsiales bacterium | reverse complement strand
GAAGCGTCATGGCTTGTAGCGTTTTCGCGGGTGGTGATTTTTGCACCCGTTTTGTCGTCGCGAGGGGGGGGGGCGATTATTGTTCCCGTACCCGTACCTGACGGTAAAAATCCTCTTCGAGGGGGAGCTACCAAAGCGTCATGGCTTGTAGCGTTTTCGCGGGTGGTGATTTTTACACCCGTTGTGTCGTCGCGAGGGGGGGGGGCGATTATTGTTCCCGTACCCGTACCTGACGGTAAAATATGGACAGGCGCGACTGAAACGCGGAAGTCTTGTGAGGCTCGTGTGTTATCTCCCGAAAATGCTATAGGCGGGACAGGGAGTGTGGGCGTGCCGCCTCCGGGCGGTCAGCCGCTACCAGTATGGAAAGTGCCTGGGTTACGAGAGTTTCGGTTATTGTTTTGCGCGTTATGTGACGCACCATAACGCATGTTAGGTGGTCCAGCGGGCGGGGCGGCAGCTGCGGGGGGTCCGCTGTTAGGCCGGAAAACTGTCAGAGACTGATTTGAGTTTCCGGAGTTGCGTGCATCTTGTCCGAGCTGGGAAGGAGGGTAGCGACCGGCGTCATGAGGGGACGAGCCGTGCCTGTAGTTACCCTGACCTTGATGACGCGAGTTGTGTCGCGAAGGCGCGTGTGTTTTGCCTCCGTGATTGTTGCGCGCATTGTTGTCTTGGTATCGCGACGAAGTGTTGCGGCGATTCGAGGGAGGTGACGTACGTGTGTTTCCGTTACCGATATTATTTTCGCGACGGCGGTATGAGCGCATCCGCTGTTGCCAGCGACGAAAAGCGTCACCGTTATCCCCGAGCTGACCGAGCTGGGGGTTGAGACAACCGCTACTATTGGTAAAAGGTTGTGTGCAATGTTTCAGCGAGTGATCGGTGTCGTGGCAGTTCAAGCAGCGACCTTTATTGTCGCGGAATGCTTGCGAGCGTGCTTGGGGTGAAACAAGTGGTGTCCATAATGACGGGTCATTTGTATTAAATGAGTCAGAAACGTTAAACACTTCATCCCAGTGAGATGGCTCCGCAGGCCAATGTTGGTAAGAGTGAGTAAAAGGGTCATCATAATATTGGTCGACCGAAGCGACACTCATAACAACAGGGTTGTTGCGAGAAGAGCCCACGCGTCCCATGAGGGATGGCGGGGCAGCTGACCTGCTCTGAGAGCGGTCGCTTGCATTAGAATGCAAAGAAAGACCCGCAAGCGGGGGTAATGAATAATGTTTTAAGCCATTTAAGGCAGGGGTTTTATTGGTGGCTAGCACTTGAAATGCCAGCCACATTGCGTCTATAGACACAAAGGGAGAGGGCGCAGTTGCCAAATCACTCGGATAAAGAGTAGGCATGAGCCCTGGATACTGGTTCATGATACTTCTACGTACCAATTCCAAGACGGTGGCCACACTCGGAGCAAGTACATGCCCTGAACCCGTCACGCCAGAAACTACCACTCTGAAAGCTCGAAGATAATCAGAAAAAGGTGTCCCGTTTGCTACTCCAAAATTCTGAAGCTTGCTGAAAGAAGCACCACCATCGCCATGATCAAAGTGGCTGCGCAACAGGCGAAGAAGCGTCGCAAAAGCTGCCGGTCCCGTGGCTCCAGAGTCCAGGCTCCGCGTTACCTGAGCAAAGAAGCCATCGAACACGCGAATAAGGTCGGCGGACGAGACTCTGTCAGTGGTGATGGCTCGCATAACGAGTTTACGGAGGGGTCGTTCCCACCCGCGAACCCAGTTGTCTGCTTTGAGGCCTTGCGTGCACTGGTTGTCGCACAAAATTAATATATCAGCGAGGGAATTCTTGATGCTTCTCGTGAGCTTTTGGGCTGCCTCAGATCTGTTTGAGGAGGAGCCAACGGGAAAAATCACTCGGTCTACTTTTCTTGAGTCGACTGTGACATACGCGCGTTCCACCAGGGCTACATGCTCGTTCTCGCGCTCGGCGTCGGCTGCATCTAATCTAGCTCGTCGCGCGTGCGCTGTAGCTGACGAGAGGGGGAGGGCGTTACTTTCACGAGACAGAAGGTGTAATCTATCATCCAGAGAAACATCTACCAAAGACGGGGTTACTCGCCTCGGAGTCTTGAGGGGCGCCCCTTCCGAGTCGTCGTCCGGCTCGTCGGTCTTGTCAGGCTTCTTTTTGGGAGACGGGCTGTCCTCGCTGAGGTCGGTGTCGCGGCGGTCTGCTTTCTTCCGCTTGTCGTCCGTTCCCCGCTTGTAGGGATGACCACTGCTGCCGCCCGAGGTCCCACCACCATTTCTGTTGGCGCGGTTATGGGAGTCGTGCCGAGGGTTCCTGGCCGGTCCCTTTCCGTGCCTGGACCCCGAACCCGCGTCACCGTTGTTGCGGACCTGCCGCCCGTTGTCCCTGCGTCCTCTAGGGTGGGGGGGGGAGAGAGCACCGGAATGGCGGGGAGAGATGGAGCCGTGGGAGGGAGCTCTGCTGGGCCACTCCAGTGGTATGGGGCCTGGGGGAGCGTGGTGAGCCGCCCGAAGCAAGTCGAGGAGCGCAAAAGACGCCTCGGACATCGCCGGGGAGGAAGGCGCGGCCTGGATGTGCCGAAACAGGTGCTGCAAGGTGGCTCCCGGGAAGTGCTCGAATGTGCCGAGCAGTTGGTCTGCAGCGTGCTGTATACCATACTGCTGCTGCTTACTAAAACATTTTTGGGTATGGGTGACGAAGTCGGCGATCGCCGTGTCGACGAAAGCCGAGTCAACCGGCTGCGCGACGTACGTGAGAGCAGCCGGCCGAGCTACCGCGTCCCTAAAGGACAACGGGGAGCGGGAGCGGCGCAGGGGCGGAAAGAGCTCCTTCGAGGTTGGAGCACGAGAAGCTCCAGCAGGAGGAGGCTTGGAGTCCGTGCCCGCCTGATGCGGGGGAGTGTCCGGGGCGTATGAGGGGCGTGCCCCCGTGGGCAGGCGGCTTGCGGCAAGGCGACCCTGAGTGCGCTCAGCGTCCCTTAGTTGCTTGTCGCAAACGGCGGCCTCTTTGGCGAGGACCGATGCCTCCCGCTCCGCTGCCAACATCTGTTGTTGGAGCTTTGCTCGCGACACCGCGAGAGTTGCTGAACGAGATGCAACGACCTCTTTATTAGAGGTCGCCTTGGTGACTGCTTCCTCCGCCTCAGAGTCCTCCAAGGACCGTTGAAGAGTGATGGCAGCTTGGTCCAGCTCATGTACTCGCCTGACGGTCGTGACGGTGTTGTTTGCCATGCGGTCCCTGAGGTCGCTCGGAGTCGCTGCCCATTGGTCAGCGGTGAAGAGATCTTGGTATAGGGGGGGAATGGGGGGGATCGCGGCTTGGGCCGGGACCGCAAGGTCCCCCGCCAGGGCGGCCATCGCGTCCAATCTACGCCCCGAAGAAGCCCATCTCGAAGACGGCGGCTGGCCCGACGCCTGGAAGCTCATCGCCAAAGAAGCCTTCGTCAGAGCAAAGGACG
>JALZUV010000211.1 GCA_023301245.1 Rickettsiales bacterium | reverse complement strand
GGTTCATACCAGCAGTATCTGCGGTTATAGCAACTTTAAAACCGCTGAAGGCGAAGCGGCAACCATTATTGACCGCGCCTTTACTGACCTTAACCGCCACCCAGGCATGCTACATGCAGCGCAAGCACAAGACCCTGAAGATAGCATGATGGCTCGCCAGCAAATGGGCCTCGCCAACTATCTATCAAAGGCTATTAGCGAAGATAAATTACGCCTTGCCTACCAACCTATTATCGACAGTAAAACTGGCGAAATCGCTTATTACGAAGCATTGCTACGCTTGGTTGATAAAACTGGCAAAGTAAGCTCTGCTGGAGCGCTCATTCCCATTGCCGAACGAATGGGGCTTATTAATATTGTTGATCGCAAAGTGCTAGAGATGGTGGTTCAAGAACTTGAAACCTACCCCGATGTGCATTTAGCGCTTAATGTTTCGAATCTAACAACCGAAAACCCAGAATGGTTGCAGCATATTCAATCGCTCCTGCGTGACCGCCCAAGTACAGCAGAACGCTTGACCGTCGAAATTACTGAAACGGCCGCGCAGCTTGACCTACGCCGCACCGCCTATTTCGTCGCCATGATTCAAGAATTAGGTTGCCTCGTATCGCTGGATGACTTTGGTAGCGGTTACACGAGTTTTCGCCAACTAAAAACCCTCTCGGTTGATAGTGTGAAAATTGATGGTGGCTTCATTCGCGATCTCACCACTAATCCCGATAATCGCTTTTTCGTTAAAACTTTACTCGAGTTCACCGAACTCTTCGGCCTGAAATCAGTCGCAGAATATGTCGAAAATGGCGAAACTGCCAAAATTCTTATGGAACTGGGTGTTGACTGTATGCAAGGCTATTACCTTGGTAAGCCTGAAAATCAACGCAGTTGGCTAACAGATGACGAATATGGCGCAAGCTAGACTTTTCACTCCATAAACGCTACGCCTAACTCATGATACAAAAAGCAGTTTTAATTACTGGGGGCGCGCGCCGTGTGGGCGCTGCATTAGCGCGGGGCTTTGCGCAAAATGGCTATCAGGTCGCCCTACATTACAACCGCTCCAAACAAGAAGCTGAAGCCCTCGCGGGTGAAATTGGCGCTTCACTCTACCAAGCCGACTTAACCGATAACAATAGCGCTAAGAAGCTTATTGAGAGGGTAACTGCTGACTTCCCCCAGCTTACCACCTTAATCAATAACGCCTCCACTTTTCGCCGCGCATTTTTACAAGACACCACCGATGCCACTATCGCTCAAGATTTAGCCATCAACTTAAATGCACCGCTTAATCTCATGCGAGAATTCGCCGAAATTGTAAATAGAGGCAACATTATCAACATGCTTGATACCGCCATTTACAATAATCACCCCGCGCATTTTGCTTATCTTATTGCCAAAAAAGGGCTGGCCGAAGCCACAAAAATGGCCGCGCGCGAACATATTGGTAAAATTCGCGTCAATGCCATTTGCCCCGGCCACTTAATGCCCACCGAAGGTAACGCCGACCATGAGCCCCCACGCGCGCCCGTAAAACCCACGGTCAAACAAGTGGTGCAAGCCGCACTTACCTTGGCAGAATCAGATGCCTATACAGGCCAATTGCTAAATATTGATGGCGGGGAGAATATCTTATGAGCTTCAATTTCACCATCCAACTGAACCAATTAAAGCTACAAGCCAAACTTGGTGTATTTGAATGGGAGCGCGAAAAATTACGTGAATTTCCAACCAATGTGGAAATTTCGATTACAGCAAGCGAAGCTATCCGCGAGGATGATTTACAATCGACCCTCGACTATGCCGAGCTAGAAAATTTCCTGCTAACCCACGCTGCCACAGGTGAATGGCAGTTAATTGAACGATTGGTCGATTCTCTCGCCAGCGCCGCGCTTGATAGGTTTGATATGATCCAAACCATCACCCTAACCCTCGATAAATCGCAAGCGCTAAAAGCCTCCAACGTGGCGTTAAGCTACCAAAAAAGCCGCTAGCATTACCCCAGAAATGCAAAATGCATCAAACCCTGCTGGGAATGATGCATTTTAAAAAATACTAGTAGGGGCGTTTAATTGCGCCCGTGGGCTTTATTTTGTCATTATTAATCAGAATATAAAAGACTCCGATTATTAATAACAACAAAGAAAAGAGAAACTCTTTGGTAGATTCCGCGATAGATGCGAAATATCCCATTTCAAACATGCTATCAAAAATGCCGCAAGCGCCAATAATTACTAAAAAAACTCCGAAAATTATTCCAGCCTTCATAATATAAATTATTTATGGTTTTAAGACGTGCCAAATTAATGGGCAAATGCCTATAAAAATGTGACGCTGTCAAAAAACCGATTTAAAAAATATGGTTAAGTAATAGCGTTTAGTATCGCACAGAATTATTAAAATTTTATGACGGCTAGTCTTTTTTTAATGGGTCTTTTTCTTCTAGCACTTCAAACTCAGCATCGACCACTTCATAATCGCCGTCAATGGTGGACGATTCGGGCTCGCGCCCCATGCCCATTTGGTTGATATTATTGATAATGTTCTTTTTATTCAGCTTAAAATACCCCCAAAAGGCGAGGCCTATCAGTGCCAGCACCACAAAGATAATCGCGCCAAAGGTAAAGGCTAATACCATCATAATAATGCCACCGAAGAACATGATAAAATTACGTAAAATCGTCATAAGCCGTAACTTCTTACCAAGCTACCAATCAACATGTACCAGCCATCAATCAGCACGAAGAAAATCAGCTTAAAGGGCAAGGATATTAACACTGGCGGTAGCATCATCATACCCATCGCCATCAGCGTGGAGGCGACTAACATATCAATCACTAAGAAGGGCACAAATAGCAGGAACCCTATTTCGAAGGCGCGTTTTAGCTCGCTAATCATATAGGCAGGAATGAGCACTTGATAGGGCGTTAGTTCAGGCGATTCAATTTCGTTATCTTGCGACATATTTAAAAATAACGATAAATCTTTATCGCGCACATGTTTCAGCATGAATAAACGAAACGGCTGCGCAGTGCGCTCAATCGCCTCTTGTTCACTAATTCTTTCTTCAATCAGCGGCAAAATACCTTCTTCATAAGATTGCTGCAAGGTGGGCATCATCACAAAAGCCGTAATAAAAAGTGCGAGACTGATAATCACTTGGTTAGGCGGTGTGGTTTGCGTACCTAAAGCCGAACGCATGAACGATAACACCACCACTACACGTATAAAGCTGGTCATCATAATCAGAATCGATGGTGCCATGGTTAGCACCGTTACCATCAAGATAATCTGAATTAACCGCGCCGCAGCTGATCCGCCGCCTAATCCATCTTGCAGGCCATTCATATCGAGCGAGAAAGACTGCGCTTCCGCCGCTACAGGCTGCAATATAATGCCCAATAATAAGGCAATCAAGAAGCTCAGAGAATGTTTCACTTCTTCGCTCCTTTTTTAGAAATTTCGCTAATAACGTGGCCATCACCCATAAGAAGCAAATGTTCCTCCTCATCGCATTTGACCAAAACCACCTTATGTTTTGCATCAATAAATAGCTGCTCCACCATTTTTAGGCGACGCTCACCTTGTACTTTTTCGACCCAACGGCTGTTGCGTATATATTTTGAAAACCACGAAAATACGAGAATAAGCCCAATTACAAACGCAAAAGAAGCAATGATGCGAAATAGGCCAACTTCTTCCATTTAGCTATCGCCCTTTGGCTCATCGCCATTAGGTGCACTGGGCACGGCTTGCATTTTACTGTAAGCACTATGCGCCTGCTTTTGGCTCGAAATATCTTGCAAGCTGCTTCTCACCTTATCGCGCTGGGCACGCAACTTATCCTCTAATTGCTTTAGCTTATCCATTAAGCCTTGCAAAGATGGCTGCAAATTTTGTAATTCATCAAATTTCAATTCGTGGATTGTGCCTTGGAGTTTCTCCACTTGGCTATCCATCCCTGTCAAATCAGGTTCAATATTTTCATCGAGCATTTTCTCGCAACGCTGCATAAATTCTTCTAACTGGGTCATCAATTCTTGTGCTGACGGGCCTTGAACATCCATTATTTCTCTCCTCGTTGGATAGCAGCTGCATTAGCTTTATAGACATAAGCGAGAATTTCAGCAACCGCCGCGTACGCTTCAAGTGGAATTGGTGTATCTACATCCAATTTCGTTAGCAACTCGGTCAAGTCGGCATCTTCACGCACTTTGATACCGTTCGCAAAGGCCAGCTCAATAATTTGATTGGCTACCGCACCCTTACCGCTCGCAACAATATGCGGGGCAACCCCTTCACCGCGCTGATGCTTTAGCGCAATTGCCTTGGTTATCGGCTTTGGCTTTGAGCCCTTCTTTGGCTCTTGGTCGAAGATATTAACACCATCATTCGCCATCGGGTTTTCCCTTCATGGCCGATAATAAATCGTCCAATCCACCAGAATCGCTCGAAAATGCCGCCATATTTTCAGCTGAAATTTTATCGTGAATCTCTTTGCGAAGCACGCTAGCATCGGGGGGGAATACAAATCCGAGTTTAACAGATTTTCCTTTAACTTCAATCACTTGAAGTTCTATCGAATTGTTTATGACAATTGATTCGCCTAATTTGCGAGATAAATAAAGCATTATGACTCCTGTCTGCTACCGCATTATTTAACGCGGTTTTTGCTTAAAAAGCAAGCGACTATAGAGCTTCGGCACTCTCTGCGAGTATAACAATGCCAGCTTCGTTCACTTCTGCTGTTCCACCGGTCACATTAAACGCTTTAACTGCGCCTGCTGTGTGGATGGTCACGGCACCTTCACGCAAGAGCGATACGAGCGGCGCATGCTGTGGCAGCACGCCAAAATCGCCTTCAGCACCAGGGGCTTCCACCATAGTTGCCTCGCCCGAAAATAACATTTCTTCAGGGGTAACGAGTTCTACTTGCAATGTATCAGCCATTTAATGCTCTCCTAATTTAGGATGTTTATAATCAACCAAAGCCGCACTGGCAATAGCTAGCTTTTATATTTATCGGTCAGTATTTTATTAATGGCAAAGCCACGAATGCTATAGCCTTGCGCGTAGAAAAACTTATGACCATTCGCATTTTCGACAAAACTATGCAGAAAAACGCGGTCGCATTTCAGCTCATTCGCCTTGCTTTCCAGCCAATCGAATAGGAGACTTGAATAGCCCTTACGCCTTGCATCAGGGTGAATAAACAAACTTTCAGGCTGCAAATATTTGCCACAAAATAACCGCGTTCCCACGTAATACATCACTGTTGCTTGGCAGGCGTTATGCTCATCAAAAATGCCAATAAACTGCCAGCCTTCTTGCATCATTGCATCAATTTGCTCGCTCAAACCTGCGCGGCTTTGCTCAACATACATAATGCCCAACAAATCCGTCACTGCACTTAATTGTGCAGGGGAGCTTACTTCAACAATCTTCGCCATCTTTACGCCCCCACAAGCGCCATATAAGCGTCGCTCAAGTCTTGAGTGATGGCGGCAGGCTTGTACATAACGCCATCAATTTCGCCAATCGGCGTGACTTCAGCCGCACTGCCAGTGACGAACACCTCGGTAAAATCTTTCAGCTCGCTAGGCATAATATGGCGTTCAGTTACGCTATAGCCCTTGTCTTGAGCCAACTGAATAACGGTGCGGCGCGTAATGCCGTTTAAGTAACAATCGGCCATGGGCGTATGAATTTCGCCAGCAGCATTAATGAAGAAAATATTCGCGCCGGTTAATTCCGCCACATAACCACGATAATCCAGCATCAATGCATCATGATATCCCGCTGCTTCTGCCGCATGTTTCGCATGGGTACAAATCATATATAAACCTGCCGCTTTCGCATGGACAGGAGCCGATTCTGGCGAAGGGCGCTTCCACTTTGACCAGCAAAGACGCAAGCCTTTCTCGCGCAATTCGGCACTAAAGTAGCTTGGCCATTCCCACGCAGCAATCGCCACATGAATGCGCGAATCTTGCGCCGAAATTGCCAATGTATCTGACCCACGCCATGCAACAGGACGAAAATAAGCATTATTCAAATTATTTTTTACCAATAATTCTTTGGCGGCCGCATTAATTTCCTCGTTGCTGTA
>JALZUV010000210.1 GCA_023301245.1 Rickettsiales bacterium | reverse complement strand
CAACGAATTTGAAATAGGCGATGAAGTCTGCGCCTTATGTGAAGGTGGCGGATATGCGGAAACGGTGCGCGTTGCCGCGGCGCAAATACTGCCCCTGCCCAAAGGTTGGAGCTTACGCGAGGCAGGCGCATTGCCCGAAGCACTTTTCACCGTATGGCTCGCCCTCTTTCATACGGCGCAGGTGAGCGCAGGTGAAACGGTGCTTATCCACGGCGGTGCGAGTGGCATTGGCAGCATAGCATCGCAAATGGTGGCCGCCGCGGGTGCTACCGCCATCACAACGGCAAGCACGCCCGAAAAATGCAAGTTCAGCGAAGCGCATGGGGCGACAAAATCATATTCCTATAAAGAAAGTGACTTTGTCGAAGCCATCAAAACCCATCATGGCGGCGTAGATGTCGTGCTAGATATGGTCGGCGGCGATTATTTTCAAAAGAATCTAAAATGCCTAAAGCGTGGCGGGCGCATGGTGTCGATTGCCTTTTTACGAGGCGCGAAAGCAGAGTTAAATATGGCGTCGCTGCTGCTCAAACAAATTAGCTGGCACGGGCTCACCCTACGTAGCCGCAGTGTAAAAGAGAAAGCGATTCTAACCCAAGAAATTCGCGAACATTGCTGGGGCTGGCTGGAAAATAAGCAGGTGATTGTGCCCATTGATAGCGAATATTCACTCAAAGATGCTGAAAAAGCGATAAAAAAGATAGAACAAAACTTGAATTTTGGGAAAATCCTACTAAAAGCATAGCTCCTAACAAACACTGAGGATGCCATGACCCTGCCTATTATGCCGAAAGCCACTGCCGTATGGTTAGTTGATAATACTGCCCTAAGCTTTGAGCAAATCGCCGATTTTTGCGGTATGCACCCTCTTGAAATCCAAGGTATCGCGGATGGCGAAGTCGCCACTGGCATTATCGGTACGGACCCTATCGCCAACGGCCAGCTGGAGCGTGCCGTGATGGAAGCCGCTGAAAAAGACAGCAAGAAAAAACTCGTGCTGGCAAAAGACGCGCAGAAATATATGAAAAAGAAGCATAAAGGTGCACGTTACACGCCTGTAGCTCGTCGCGCTGATAAGCCCGATGCCATCGCATGGATTTTGAAAAACCACCCTGAGTTGCCCGATAGCAAAACAGTGAAGTTGGTGGGAACCACGAAAAACACCATCAATGCTATTCGTGAGCGTACCCATTGGAACACGAACAACCTACGCCCACGCGACCCTGTATTGCTTGGCCTATGCACGCAAACCCATCTTGATGCAGAAATTAAAAGAGCGGGTGGCCGTACCGATGATGAGATTGCTGCAGACGAAAGCTCTTCTTCAGTCGCATAAGCCTATTACTTGCTACAGTGTGATATTCGTGTGACGCTGATGCTATCCTTCTGATTTACTATCGTTAAATTGATAATAACGTTTGCTGATTGACGCATTACTGCTACGGTGCAATCACATTAGATAAATTGTGATATTCTTTTAATGCTTTGTTAATGTTCTTAACATAAGCTTCCCGCATTAAAAGATTCGATAGCTCGCATTAGAAAGGTTTTAAGATGCAACAACATAAGAATTCAAACTCACAAGGTGGTTTTACTCTCGTAGAGCTCGCCATTGTACTCGTAATTATCGGCCTGATTATTGGTGGTGTTTTGGTAGGACAAGACATGATTAAATCAGCTGAAATTCGCTCAACCATTAGCCAGTGGGAAAAGTTCAACACTGCGCAAAACACCTTCCGCGATAAATTTGGTGGCTACCCAGGCGATTTACGTAACGCAACTAACTTTGGTTTTGTTGACCGTACTTCTGGCACTTCTGGTGCGACAACAGGTGATGGCAACGGCTTGCTCGAAGATTGTTCAGCAACACCTGGCCTGCTTGTCGGTTGCGAAAATGCAGCTTTCTTTGACGATCTTGCCGAAGCAGAAATTATTGCAGAAGATATTACTGCGGTACCAGCACTATTGACGGCAAACCATGTTGGAGCAGCTCCGGTAGCAGGAACATTCCCTGACGCTGCTATTGGCGGCGGTAATGTTTGGACCGTTTACTCTACTGCGGGTCGTAACTGGTATCACCTAGCAGGTATTGATACTTCTAATGCGGGCCCTGACCTGACCAATACAATGACTCCTATTGAAGCATTTAACATCGACAATAAAATTGACGATTCAGTTGCTAATACAGGTATTGTACTTGCGGGTTCTGACCGTGGAACAATGGGCACAGGTGCAGGCATTGATGATGGTTCAGCTGCAGCTTGCTTAGCAAGCACTTCGGTTTATAATACTGATGAAGATAATGCAGGCGAAAGCACTTCGCCTAACTGTCAGCTTCGTATTCGTATGAACTAAGCAACATTGCTTAACAGATAAAAAAGCCCTGCCCTAACCGGCGGGGTTTTTTTTATGCACTCTAAGGCGAATTTATTTGAACATGCCTTTGCAGGCAGCTTAACTCTTTTACTGAATCATTTATTCTCACTGCAAGGCAAGTTAAGCTGGCACGCCGCTAATACGGCGCAGCGTGGCGTGACGTGGCAAGTGAACACGATTAAGAATTTCACTCTAAAACTCTTAAGCTAAAAGACCATATACTAGCTGAAGGCGTAACGTGGTTTCAGACTATGCCACTTCTAAACGTAGGTAGAGCGAGCCGAACACTAAGATGCGTGCAGGCACATCGCCCGACATGGCAACCGCCTCTGCAATCGCCTGCTCAACCGATTCGGCTTGCATGAGCGATAGGCCAGCATCATCCGTTTGATCAAGAATTTCGAGCGGCGTATAGCACTTAGGCTCCGCCGTTACAGGCACCGCAATTATCTCTTCCGCAATTTGCGCCAGTGGCTGCAACATGGAGACCACTTGCTTGCCACGCGTCGTGCCAAAAATAATATAAAGGGGCTTATCCGACCATTCTTCTTCGGCCATCACGGCTAGCATGTGGCCAGCGGCCATATTATGCCCACCATCTAGCCATAGCTCCCAGTCTTTAGGCAGTTTGACGGAAGTTATTTGCTCTAACCTGCCCGACCATTGCACCCATTTTAAACCTGCCGCAATATGGTCGCCTAAAATATCAAACTCATCAAGCAATGAAAGCGCGGCCACTGCCGTACCAGCATTTAATAATTGATGCGGCCCCTTTAACGCAGGCTCTGGCAAATCAATTTGCCCGTGACCATCCGCATAAACAAACCCATCAGCCGATTTTTGTACCGCCCAATGTTTGCCATAAATAAGTGCCGCCGATTTATGAATATCCGCTGATTTTTCCAGCAGCTCCATCACATTAGGGGACTGAAAACCAAATACCACGGGGCATTCATCTTTAATAATGCCCGCCTTATGCGAGGTAATTTTCTCAATCGTATCGCCGAGATACTCCATATGGTCTTCCGAAATACTGGTGATAATAGACAGGCGAACCTTCTCCAGCACATTGGTCGGGTCATCTTGGCCACCCATTCCCGTTTCTAATAGCAAAACATCAGCAGGAGTTTGGCTGAATAGCAAAAAAGCCGCCGCTGTCGTGCCTTCAAAAAAACGAATCGGACGCTCTTCATTGGCAGAACGACAAGCCTCTAGCGCCAAATTCAGTTGCTTTTCTTCCACGGGTTTGCCCGCAATCGTAATACGTTCGGCAAAATTTTGAATATGTGGCGAGGTATAAGCATGCACCGTATAGCCCGCCGCTTCTATCATCGCACGTAAGAAAGCAATGGTTGAACCCTTGCCATTAGTGCCTGCCACATGCACTACAGGCGGCAAATGGTTCTGCGGGTTACCTACCCCCTCAAGCAGGGTCGCCATACGTTCCTTCGCCTCATCATCAGGTAATTCAGCCCAATTTGCAGGGGGCCAATGCGGCATTTGAATTTCGTAAGGCATAGGAAATCTACTCTATATTTTGTGGGATGTAATTTGGACTACCCACATACCACAAACCTCATTCTACATTCCACCCATAAAAACCCTTGACGTATGCCCTATTTTTCCTTAATTATCGCGCTCCAAACAAAGAGGATACTATGGCTAGACGTTGCACATTGACCGGTAAAGGTCCACAAAGCGGAAACAATGTTTCGCATTCACATCGCAAAACGCGTCGTCGCTTCTTGCCGAACGTACAAAATGTGAGCCTTCGCTCTGATGCGCTAAACCAATCGGTTAGCCTTAAAGTTACTGCTTCTACCGTTCGTACGGTTGAACATAATGGCGGCCTTGATAGCTACCTGCTTACCACGTCAAACCTCAAGTTGACTGACGAAGCGAAAAAGCTAAAACGCCGCATCAAAAAAGCCGTTGCTGCTACCGAAGCGGCTGCATAGCACCTTTATTTTTTAAATATTAGATGAATTGCCATGTGCATCTTATTGCGCTGGATTAACTTTCTTTTGCCGCTATCGTATTAACAGATGCCTAAGCAACCGAACCATTCAATCATTCCCCCCACTGCGCGATTACTTACGTGGTTATTGACCATGGCCGCTTTAGGGTCGGCCATTGCCACCTTTTACACCATTACCAGTAGCGATAACCCACTGGGGCCCGACCCACAGGCCGTTATCCGCCTAATTATGGGGAACCTGCTATTCCTTTCCTTCTTGCTCATTCTTGTAGTGCATCGTGTGCTCAGCCTTTGGCGTGCCGTAAAGAACAGCGCAGGAACCGCCAAATTACAGCGCCGCATTCTGATTATGTTTTCAGCACTCACCATTTTACCTGCGCTGGTAGTGGCACTTTTCGCGATTTTACTATTCCACCTTGGTATTCAGAGCTGGTTTAACGAGCGTGTTAGCACCGCGCTTGAAGAATCAGTCAATGTCGCAGAATCTTATTTGCGTGAACATAAAACCATTATTCGTAGCGATGCCATTGGCCTCGCAAACGACCTCGACCGCCAGCTATTACGCGTAGTGGGCGCGAACCCTACCCTGCTCGCTAAAGTTCTCAACCGCCAAGCCGAGCTGCGCTCGCTAAGCGAGGGCATGATTATTCAAAATAACCGCATCATCGCCCAAACTTCATTAAGCTTCGCCCTCACCTTTGAACGTATCGGCGATGATAAACGCATGCTTGCCAACCAAGGCGAAGCCATTACATGGATTGAAGATAATGACCGCCTACGTGCGCTCATCAAACTCTCCTCCATCGCGGATACTTACCTGCTCGTTGGCCGCTTGCTAGATGAACGCGTGCTAGGCTATGTCGATAATGCGACAGGCTCGGTTGCTGAATATCAGCGCTTAAAAGGGCAAGTATCGCACCTGCAATATCAATTTTCAGTTATTTTTGGGCTGCTGGTACTATCGCTATTACTGCTTTCTGTTTGGTATGGAATGCAGTTTGCCGCACGTTTAATTATCCCCATTGCCCGCCTTATTCGTGCAGCGGAGCGTGTGCGTGATGGCGACTATATGGTCAAAGTACCCATCAGCGCGCGTGAAGATGAAATTTCCACCCTCATACGCGCCTTTAATGGCATGACAGGCGAGCTAGAACGCAAACATGGCCAGCTAGAAGATGCCGAACGCGAAGTGGATGGCAGCCGGCGCTTCTCCGAAGCGGTGCTTGCAGGTATCTCGGCGGGAGTAGTCGCAGTCGATAAACATAAGAACATTACCCTACATAATGAAGCCGCCGCAGAAATCCTCTGCCGCAACCGCGACTTGAAGATGGAAAAAGACAGCATCTTTAGCGTCTTTGCCGAACTAAAAGGCTATTTTACTGAACTTGAAAACCGCCCCACTGAAATCCTCACAAAACAATTACGCATCGAACGCGAAGGGGTGGCACGCCATTTACTGCTTCACCTGACCGCCGAAATGGCCGACGATAAATTGCAAGGCTATATCCTAACTTTCGATGATATGTCGGCACTGGTGGTCGCACAGCGCAACGCAGCATGGGCCGATGTAGCACGCCGTGTCGCGCATGAAATTAAAAACCCACTCACCCCTATCCAACTTTCTGCCGAGCGCTTACGTCGCAAATACAGCCCGCAAATTAAAGAAGATTTAGCCTCCTACCAGCGCTATACGGATACGATTATTCGCCACGTTGCCGACATTGGCCGTATGGTAGAAGAATTCGCAAACTTCGCCCGCATGCCCGACCCTGTGCTTGAAGCTGAAAATTTAGAAACCATGATTAAGAAAGTTATCTTTTCAGAAAAAACGGCGCATCCGAGCATTGGCTACCGCATGAAATGCACCGCTAAAAACACCAACATGCCCGCCGATGAACGCCAAATCACCCGCGCCTTCACTAACTTGCTGAAAAATGCCGCCGAGGCCATCGAAGAAGCCGATAAGAAACAAGCCGAACATGACGACGGCACGACTCGCACCGTTCGCCCTGAAATTCATGTGACAATTTCAGGCGATAGCTCCTCACAATTAATTGTCGAGGTGATTGATAATGGCCCAGGTTTCCAACCTAATTTATTAGAGCGTATTATGGAGCCTTATATTACCTCAAAAGAAAAAGGCTCTGGCCTTGGCCTCGCCATCGTGAAGAAAATTATGGAAGATCACGGCGCCGAAATGGTGCTAAATAATCGTGAAAATGGAGGGGCGGAAGTTATTCTGACATTTACGGTTGATGGTGGCAAAAATGTGACGTAAGATGATCTTAATAAGTCACATCAAAAAGTGGCATAAGAATAATAAAAATAAATTTCTGGGGAGATTACCATGAGTAACGATATCCTTATTGTTGACGATGAAACTGACATTCGTGAACTGGTATCTGATATTTTAGATGATGGCGGCTATTCGACGCGTACTGCGGCGAACAGCGACACAGCACTAAAGGCAATTGCCGAACGTGTGCCAACATTATTGCTATTAGATATATGGCTACAAGGCTCTGAACTAGACGGCCTCGGCATTCTAGAATTAGTGAAAAGCAAATATCCGAACCTACCTGTTTTGATGATTTCCGGTCATGGTAATGTCGAAACGGCGGTCACTTCAATTCGTCTTGGCGCTTACGACTTTATCGAAAAACCATTTAAAGAAGAGACACTTTTGCTAACCGTGGCACGCGCCATTGAGCATGCGAAACTTATCGGCGAAAATGACGAGCTACGCACACGCGGTACGCAGGAATATAATTTAATTGGCGATTCTCAAGCGGTTACCTCGCTTAAATCAATGATTTCAAAAGTCGCTCCAACGCAAAGCCGTGTACTTTTAACGGGTGGCGCAGGTGCGGGTAAAGAGATGGTGGCACGCTTAATCCATCAAGATTCTGAACGCGCAGAAGGTCCTTTCGTTACATTAAACGCAGCAGGCTTAACGGCTGACCGTGTTGAAGGAGAACTATTCGGCATTGAAGATAGCAACCCTAACGGCGGCGCGAAGAAGCTTGGTCTTTTCGAAAAAGCTCACGGTGGCACGCTCTTTATTGACGAAGTCACTGACCTACCGTTTGAGACGCAAGGCCGCTTACTACGTGCCTTACAAGATCGCGCTTTTATTCGCAAAGGTGGCAATCGTTCGGTTGATGTAGATGTTCGTGTGCTCGCTGCAAGTAACCGCGAATTGAAAGAATTTATGGATGAAGGTCACCTACGTGAAGACCTTTACTACCGTCTAAATGTGGTTCCAATGCAAGTTCCGTCATTAAAAGAACGCCGTAGTGACATTCCTGCACTATGCAAACATTTCCTCGTGCAGGCGGGTCAAATGTCAGGCCTTCCCGTACGCGAAATGAGCGAAGAAGCCATGGCCATTTTGCAAGCCTATGAATGGCCGGGCAATGTACGCCAACTTCGTAATATGATGGAGTGGCTACTGATTATGTCACCCACTGATAAGAGCGATAAGATTGATAGCAAAGCGCTACCAAGCGAGTTGTTTGAGTCATCGCCTGCCGTGATGACTTCCGACATTAGTGGCGATATTCTTTCGATGCCATTGCGCGAAGCACGTGAGCTATTTGAACGCCAATATCTAGCGGCGCAAATTAATCGCTTTGGTGGCAATATTAGCCGCACCTCAAACTTTGTGGGTATGGAGCGCTCGGCGCTTCACCGTAAGCTGAAGCTACTTGGCTTAAGCAATAACCGTGGCAATGACACGACGGATACGACCATTAGTGAGGATTCTGCATCGAAAGCAGAGCCAATTGCAGCTAGCGCATAGCTAATATAAGCCAAATTATCTGGTGAAAGACTCTCATCCTGCTAATCTAGCAGGATGAGAGTTATTATATGTGGCGCTGGCGCCGTGGGTAGTACCATTGCCGCGCAATTAGCAGCGGAAGATAATCACGTCACCGTGATTGATCATAATGAAGAACTTGTGCGCGACATTGGCGACCACATGGATGTAAGCGCCATTGTCGGCCATGCTTCGCACCCAGAGGTTATCCAACGTGCCGGCGGTGAAGAGGCTGATATGCTTATCGCCGTCACCAATGCCGATGAAACCAATATGGTATGCTGCCAAATTGCCCATACGCTCTTTAAAATTCCGATTAAAATTGCACGCTTACGCCATCAATCCTACCGCGACCCACATTGGAAGGAGCTTTACCGCCTCGACCATATGCCGATTGATGTAATTATTTCGCCCGAAATTGAGGTGGCAGAAGCTATTATTCGCCGCCTTCATGTGCCAGGCGCTACAGATATGACGCCTTATGTCGATGGCCTGCTAAAACTTATTTCGGTACATTGTACGCCCAATTGTCCCGTTATTAACCTGCCACTACGCATCGTAAAGCAACGCGCTGGCGAGAATATGCGCATGAGCCTAATGGGGTTAGTGAATAAAAATAAATTCCACATGCCGCATGAAGAACGAATTTTACAAGCGGGCGATGAAGTATTTTTCCTCGCTCATAGTGACGATGTCAGCGCAGCCATGTCGCTCTTCGGTCATGAAGAAAAAGAGGCTCGCCGCGTATTAATTTTAGGCGGAGGCAACATTGGTATGACCGTGGCAGAGCGTTTGCAAGCCGAAGATAACGGCACACGCATTAAAATGATTGAGCTATTTGAAGACCGCGCGACGCACGTCGCCACTGCACTGCCCAATGTAACCGTACTACACGGTAGCGGCCTTTCTGAATCGGTACTGGCCGACGCGAATATCAACTTGGTCGAAACCATGATAGCCGTGACTAATGACGATAAAGTGAATGTGCTGTCTTCCCTACTCGCCAAGCGTTTGGGCGCACAACGCGCTATTACGTTGGTCAATAGCAGCTCCTACACGCCGCTGCTCGATAATCTAGGTATTGATGTTACCGTTAACCCGCGCGAAACCACTGTTTCGACCATCTTGCAACATATTCGCCGTGGTAAAGTGCGCGGTATTCACGCCATTCACGATGGCGTGGCCGAGGTAATGGAGATTGAAGCCATCAAAGGCTCGCCGATGATTGGTAAAACCATCCGCATGATTGAACTGCCCAACGATGCGCATATTGGCGCAGTGGTGCAT
>JALZUV010000209.1 GCA_023301245.1 Rickettsiales bacterium | reverse complement strand
TGCCGTATTACCAAAGCCAAACGCATGATTTTCAAACATTCTGATATGGAAGATTTGGAACGCTGCTTGAAAGAAGCCCAAGGTGCCCGCCGTATTTTAGTGGTGACCGATGGCGTATTCAGCATGGAAGGTGATATTGTAAAACTGCCCGAACTGGTCGAGCTTTCGCATAAATATGGTGGCACGATTATTCTCGATGATTCTCACGGTGTGGGCGTAATGGGCAAAAATGGCCGTGGTGTCGCTGAATATTTCGACCTTGAAGAAGAAGTTGATATTATCACCAGCACACTCGGCAAAGCCTTGGGTGGCGCGGCTGGTGGTTATGTTGCTGGCTCTCAAGCGCTGATTGATTACCTCAACCAAACTTCTCGCCCGCAATTATTCTCCAACGCATTGCCAACCACGGTGGCTGCAAGTGCGCTGAAAGCGATTGAGATTTTAGAAGCGGAACCCGAGCGCGTTACACGCTTGCATGAGCTGGTCGCCTATATGCGTAACGGCCTCACCAACCTAGGCTTTAAGCCGCTTGATGGCCCAAGCGCTATTGTGCCTATCATTGTGGGCGAAACTAGCTTCGCCATTAAGATGAGCAAAATGTTACTCGCAGAAGGTATTTTCATTACAGGCTTCGGTTATCCTGTCGTACCTGAAGGTGAAGCACGCTTACGTATTCAAATTTGTGCTAGCCTAACCGAAGCGCAAATTGATTTCGCCCTAGAGAAATTCGAAAAAGTTGGCAAAGAACTTGGTGTCATTAAGGCCGCGGCATAATGAACATTCCAAAACCTGTTCTCTTATGCATTCTTGATGGCTGGGGTCATTCTGACTCATCCGATAATAACGCCATTAAGCAAGCTAACACCCCCCATTGGGATAAGTTGTGGAGCGAATATCCGCACAGCCTGATTGATGCTTCGGCGCAGGCCGTCGGCCTACCTGAAGGGCAAATGGGTAATTCTGAAGTGGGGCATACTAACATCGGTGCAGGTCGTGTGGTGATGCAGGACCTCCCCAAAATTGACGATGCCATTAGCAGTGGCGAGCTAAAAAGCCATCCGCGTTTAATGGAGCATATTGATAAGCTGAAAATTACGGGTGGCACTTCGCATATTATGGGGTTGCTGTCAGATGGCGGAGTGCATTCGCACCAAAATCATCTTTCCGCGCTGGCTAATATTATCGCCAGCGAAGGCGTGCCAGTCGCCATCCACGCGTTTCTTGATGGGCGCGACACGCCACCGCAATCGGCCAAAGGTTTCATCCAACGCTTCAGCGATGCGCTAGATGATGGCGTGACAATCGCCACCGTATCGGGTCGCTATTATGCGATGGATAGAGACAACCGCTGGGATCGAATTGAAAAGGCGCATCGCGCGCTAACACAAGGCAAGTCACCTACCCGCGCGCCTGATGCACAGCAAGCCATTGCCGCCGCCTACACGCTCGGCCAAACCGATGAATTTATTCTGCCCGTATGCCTTGGCGATTATGACGGAATGAAAAATGGCGACGGCTTGCTAATGGGCAACTTCCGCGCTGACCGCGCTCGTCAAATTTTACATAGTTTTATTGACCCCAGCTTTAACGAATTTAAACGCGAGGAAATCACCTTTGGCGATGTAATTGGCTTAACCGAATATTCTAGCAAGCTCGCACAATGGATGGTCGCGCTCTACCCGAATGAACCGTTAAAGAACAGCCTTGGCGAAATTATTTCAGCGCAGCAGCTAAAGCAGCTCCGCATTGCCGAGACTGAAAAATATGCCCATGTCACTTTCTTTTTCAATGGCGGCTCGGAAGAGGTATATACAGGCGAAGACAGAATTCTCGTCCCCTCGCCCAAGGTGGCCACCTACGACTTACAGCCTGAAATGTCAGCGCCTGAAGTCACGGCTAAATTGGTCGAAGCCATTGAAAGCGGCAAGTATCATTTAATCGTCTGCAATTATGCTAACACCGATATGGTCGGCCATAGTGGCAATATTGAAGCGGCGAAAAAAGCAGTCGAAGCCGTCGATAATGCGCTTGGCAAACTCCATAGCGCCATCGAGGCCGCAGGCGGCGCGATGCTTATCACTGCCGACCACGGCAATGCCGAACAAATGAGCGACCATACGAGCGGCCAACCGCACACGGCACATACCACCAACCTTGTGCCACTCGTCGCCACAGGCGTTGGCACTGCCAGCCTTAGCGATGGCGTGCTAGCCGATATTGCACCCACTATTTTGCAGCTAATGCAGTTGGATAAGCCAACGGAAATGACAGGGAAGAGCTTGCTCGGCTAATGTTTAGATTTCTGCTTGTTTTGCTATTATTAGCCTTCCCGCTTGCCCCACAAGCTGATGAGCTTTCTAACTTACAAGATGATTCCATCACCCTCGCAAAAAAGCTTCGTAGTGGCGAAGGCCGCTTGGCCAAACTTGCCAGTAAGCAAGCGAAACTTGATGCACGCATTACCGATGCTCGCACCCGAATTGATGAAAATCGCGATGAGATTGATGCCTTATTACATAGCCTCATCCGCCTATCGCGCACCCCGCCCGAAGCCGTAGTTGCCATGCCAGGCGAGTTGCGCCATACGTTGCAAGCCGCTCAATTGATGACGCAATTAACAGGACAGTTACAAAGTAAAACCTTAGCCCTTAGCAAAACGCTAAAGCGCCTCAAATCTGATGAATTAAATTTGGCCGAAACACGCGCGAATGTGCAACAGCAGCAATCGCAACTTCGGGCCTCGCAAAAAGCATTGCAAACAAAACTCGTGAAACAAAAAGCCGTTTACCAAAAACGCAATAAAGAGAGTTTTGCTAAAAAAGCCAAGCAAGCCAGCATCGCCAAACGCACCTCAAAAGATGTAAAACAATTAGTAACGAAACTAGAGAAAAAGAAAGCCGAGCCCACGGTCAGCAAGGGGCTTCCTTTCAGCAAGCAGCGCGGCAGATTAAAACTTCCAGTAGCAGGCAGCATCACCAAGCGCTTTGGCCAAAAAGAGGGCGTTGACCAAACCAGTCACGGCTATCGCCTTGCCAGCGCCTCGGGCAGCACGGTAGTATCGCCTGCCTCGGGCGAGGTCATGTATACAGGCCCCTTCCTCGATTACGGCAATATCGTTATTTTACGCTTCGATAATGGTTATCACTTATTGCTCGCAGGTTTAGAAAACATCAATTGCTCTGTCGGGCAAAAAATGCGTACTGGACAACCTGTAGGTCGTTTGAAGGGTAGCAATAATGCGAAAGCTGATTTATACATGGAGCTACGCAAAAACGGTAAACCCATTGACCCATCCCCGTGGTTTGGCTAAACCGCTACCATAAAAGAATTTTCAGGAAGGTACTGCCCCTATCATGCTTAAACATCTAATCTGTGCT
The DNA here is from genome assembly GCA_023301245.1 of Rickettsiales bacterium. GTDB lineage: Bacteria > Pseudomonadota > Alphaproteobacteria > Rickettsiales > JALZUV01 > JALZUV01. The sequence continues at coordinate 6,083 of JALZUV010000209.1, read as the reverse complement.
ATGCTATTGCTTACCGCCGTTCCCGCGCTTGCCGCTGGCAACGACAACGCCCCCAAATTAGATAAACGTACCTTCGAATTTCTCAATTTATTTGGCGAAGTATTTGAACGCGTGCGCAATGATTATGTTGAAGAAGTTGATGATGGCGAAGTAATTGAAAATGCCATTAACGGCATGCTTTCCTCGCTTGACCCACATTCAAGCTACCTTACGGAAAAAAGTTTCAAAGAAATGCAGGTACAAACTAAAGGCGAATTTGGTGGCCTTGGCATTGAAGTGACCATGGAAAATGGCTTGGTAAAAGTTGTATCGCCAATTGACGACACTCCCGCTTCTAAAGCAGGCGTGCAAGCAGGCGATTATATTAGCCACATTGATGACGAACCAGTGATGGGCCTAACCCTATCGGAAGCCGTTGAAAAAATGCGCGGCCTTAAAGGCACAAAAATTAAAATCACACTCTTGCGCGAAACAGCCAAAGAGCCAATTGAAGTCACGTTAGTGCGTGCTCGTATCGAAATTCAATCGGTAAAATGGAAAGCAGAAGGCGATGTCGGCTATGTGCGCGTGACTAGCTTCTCGGAACATACGGGCAAGAAACTACGCCTTGGCATTGCCGAATTACAGAAGAAAACTCCTGATATGACAGGTATCGTGCTCGATATGCGTAACAACCCCGGTGGCTTGCTCGACCAAGCGATTTCTGTATCGGATGCATTCCTTAACCGTGGCGAAATTGTTTCGACCCGTGGACGCGATAAAAGCGACATCCGCCGCTATGGCGCAACCGATGGTGACTTGATTAATGGCCTGCCTATTGTCGTGCTTATCAACGGTGGCTCTGCTTCAGCATCTGAGATTGTGGCAGGGGCGCTGCAAGATCATAAACGTGCCGTTGTCATGGGCACAAAATCCTTCGGTAAAGGTTCGGTTCAAACCGTCATCCCATTGCCAAGCCATGGTGCAATGCGCCTGACAACTTCGCGTTATTACACACCATCTGGCACGTCCATTCAGGCCGAAGGTATCAAGCCTGATATTGTGGTTCCACAAGCGAAAATTGAGCTCGTGAAAAACGGCAAGCAACGTTACGAAGCTGATTTACGCGGTGCATTGAAAAATGACAAAAAAGGCCTCTCGCGCTTATTCAGTAAAGGTGCTGACGATGAAGTTGATGATAACCCTGCTAAAGCAAGCGCTATACCAAAGTTAGGCAGTGCTGATGACTTCCAACTTTCACGTGCAGTTGATTTATTGCGTGGCCTTTCTATCGTGGGTGGCAAGGCAACTTCTAAGCCCAAAAAGTTGAAACCTGTCGCAGTACAGCCTGAGCAAATAAAGAAAGCTAAGTAATATTGGATAAATTAGGAGTCATTTTAAAAATCTTTAAAGCGTCTTTTTGGAAAGTCGTTTTTGGGTTTCTTACTCTTATTTTCCTTATACTTATTGCCAGTATTTTCACCCAAGGCAGCAAGCTTTCCGAAAATGCGTTCAAAAATGCCCAGCGTTTAGTACTGCCGCTTCAAGCCGATGTCCCCATTATTGGCACGCGGATAAAGGTGGAACTAAAAGAAATGCTCAAACCCAAAACGGATGAACTCGCTATCGCCCCCATCCCTAATGAGCCGATGGAACAAACCGAAGAAACGCCTACCCCCGTAAGCCCCAAAGGCGAAATAGCCGACCTTACCGGTGCAACTCCACAAACCAACGTGCCAGACGTTCCTTCCAGCGACACAAAAATGGTGATGAGTGAAACTTTCGAAAATGCCTTAAATAAAAGCACCGAGAATGCTTCCGTTTCAACGCCCCCCATCACCGTCGATAAGCAACCGCACGGCAAAGCACTCGCCAGCGCCCCTACCGAGGAATTATCCGAAAAAATCGGCGACCATATGCTTCCAAAAATTTCAGATGACGGGCTAAAGCCATGGAAATTTTACGGCAAACCCTTTGATGATAATGAAAAACCACTCATCGCTATTATTGTGCGCGGCTTAGGTCTTGGCCGCATCACTACCGAAAATGCATTGAACCTTGATAGCAACGTAACCCTTAGCTTCTCGCCTTATGCTAAGAACACACAAATGTGGTCAAGCCATGCCCGTAATATCGGCCATGAAATAATGCTCGACCTACCGCAAGAGACAAAAAACTATCCAGCAGATGACCCTGGCCCCTACGCCTTGCTCAATACGCTGGATGAAGAAACCAACATTGGCCGCCTACATGCTGTCATGGGCAATATCGCGGGCTATGTAGGTTTTTTGCAAACCGACAACCCTGCGCCGCAAACAATAGAGGTGATGAATAGCTTTAAAGAACTCGCCAATCGTGGAGTTTTTCTAGTGGAATCGCCGCATGACAAGCAATCGGGCGTAATAAAGCATCAGCAACAAATGGGGCTAATTACCCAAACTTATAGCCATCGCATTGACGATATTTTAAACACTCAAACTATCAAAGACCAACTCGACCTACTGGTTAAACAAGCCAAGCAAAATGGCGTAGCCATCGGTGTGACGCTCCCCTACCCGCTTAGCCTAGAACTCATTAATGCATGGTCAAAAGATTTGGATAAAATGGGCGTGACGCTCGCCCCAATCTCGGCCATTGTTGACCATGAACTCTAATCTTCCCTATCGCCCCTGTGTGGGCATTATGTTGCTTAACGCTGACAACCAAGTGTTTGTCGCCAAACGCATCGACACGGTCGCCGAAGCATGGCAAATGCCCCAAGGCGGCGTGGATGAGGGCGAAGATATTCGCACCGCAGCCCTGCGCGAAATGGAAGAAGAAATTGGCACGAATAACGCAAGCTTCATCGCCGAAAGCCACGAATGGCTAGATTATGATTTGCCCGAACATTTAATCGGCAAACTCTGGAAGGGCAAATATCGAGGCCAAACCCAAAAGTGGTTTTTAATGCGCTATAATGGCGAAGATACTGACATTAATATTGAAACGGAACATCCCGAATTTTGTGAGTGGAAATGGGCAGATCCACAAACCTTGCCAGACATTATCGTGCCTTTTAAGAAGCAGCTTTATACGAATGTTCTAAAAGAGTTTTCACCTTACCTATAACTTCATCAAACATCGCTAAAGTAAGCCGCCCTGTATTCACGTTATAGCGCGAAGTGTGGTAAGAATTTAAAATCAAATAACCATCAATTTCATGCACTGCGCTATGGCCAAACTTAAAGGCGGATTGTTTTTCTCCTAGCGCCTTAAGCACCGCCTTATGCGAAACCAGCCCCAGCGTCATAATCACTTTTAAATTCGGCATGGCTTTAATTTCTTCTAATAGAAACCCATTACATTCAGCAATTTCTTGGGTGGTGGGTTTATTTTCAGGTGGCACACAGCGCACGGCATTTGTAATACGGGCATTGTTCAATTCAAAATGCACATCGGTTATTTGATGTTCGGCAGAGCGGAAAATATCGCTGGGTAATTTTCCGCCTTCTAGCCATGTAGTATCTTGCATGAAGCCTTTCCGAGCGAGTGCTGGGTAAAGTAAATCGCCTGCATAATCGCCAGTGAAGGGACGGCCTGTGGCATTCGCCCCCTTAAGCCCCGGTGCTAAGCCAATGACTAAAAATGGAGATTCAATGCTGCCAAAGCTTGGCACTGCGCCATTGTAAAAATCAGGGTATTTTTGGCGGTTAACCTCATGAAAAGCGCATAAGCGCTCACATTTTGGACAATTTTTAGGTGGATTGATGTATTTATGCATTTTTATTACCCCCTACCCCTTGACTTGCGCTGCTTATACCCTACATGCAGCGCACAGATGATGCAAAGCATTGTCCATACAATCTAAAAAAATGGAGATTTAAAATGAATGTACGTCCTCTACACGATCGTGTGTTAGTTCGCCGCATAGAGTCGGAAGAAAAAACTGCTGGTGGTATTATCATCCCTGACAGCGCACAAGAAAAGCCTATGGAAGGCGAAATTATTTCTGTTGGTACTGGCCATAAATCTGATGATGGCAAAGTAACAGCACTTGATGTTAAAGCGGGTGACACTGTTATGTTCACTAAATGGGCTGGCACAGAAGTTAAAGTTCAAGGCGAAGACCTGATGATTATGAAAGAATCAGACATCCTCGCTATCGTTGAAGGTAAATCAGCTGCGAAACAAGCAGCATAACTTAAAATAGCTCGGAGGAGCGCTAGCGACGACCACGCGCCATTGAGGCGCGCAGCCCAAGCGGCGCCAAGAAGCAAAGCTTCTGAGCGAAATTAAATAACAAAGGAGACATAATATGTCAGCTAAAGATATTAAATTTGGTACTAATGCCCGTGATGAAATCATCAAAGGTGTTGATATTCTTGCGAACGCCGTAAAAGTAACGCTTGGCCCAAAAGGTCGTAACGTTGTTTTAGACAAATCTTTCGGTTCACCTCGTATCACTAAAGACGGTGTTACTGTTGCTAAAGAAATCACGCTAAAGCACAAGTTCCAGAACATGGGCGCGCAAATGATTCGCGAAGTTGCTTCTAAGCAAAATGATGTTGCTGGTGATGGTACTACGACTGCAACTGTGCTTGCACAAGCTATCGTTAAAGAAGGCACAAAAGCAGTTGCTGCTGGCCTTAACCCAATGGACCTAAAACGCGGTATTGATGCTGCTGTTATAGCCGTTGTGGAAGAAGTGAAATCAAAATCTAAAGACGTTAAAGATCAGTCTGAAGTTGCTCAAGTAGGTACTATTTCTGCTAACGGCGATGCTGAAATCGGCACGAAAATCGCTGAAGCGATGGAAAAAGTCGGTAAAGAAGGCGTTATCACCGTTGAAGAAGCTAAGGGCTTAGATTTCGACGTTGATGTTGTACAAGGTATGATGTTCGACCGTGGTTACCTTTCTCCTTACTTCGTAACGAATTCTGACAAAATGACGGTTGAATTGGATAACCCATTCATCCTTCTATTTGAACAGAAGCTATCTTCTATGCAGCCTCTACTTCCAGTTTTGGAAGCAGTTGTTCAAGCACAACGCCCACTTGTTATCATTGCTGAAGATGTTGAAGGCGAAGCGCTTGCAACATTGGTAGTGAACAAACTACGCGGTGGCCTAAAAGTTGCTGCTGTTAAAGCTCCTGGCTTTGGTGACCGTCGTAAAGCAATGCTTGAAGACCTCGCTATCCTTACCGGTGGTACAATGATTACTGAAGAGCTTGGCATCAAGCTTGAGACAGTAACAATGGACATGCTTGGTACAGCGAAAAAAGTAACGATCAGCAAAGACGATACAACTATCGTTGATGGTGCTGGTACTGACGCTGAAGTTGAGTCTCGTACGAAGCAAATCCGCGCTCAAATCGAAGAAACTGCTTCTGATTATGACAAAGAGAAACTTCAAGAGCGCCTAGCAAAACTTGCGGGTGGTGTTGCAGTTCTTAAAGTTGGTGGCAACACTGAAACAGAAGTAAAAGAACGCAAAGACCGCGTTGACGATGCGCTACACGCAACTCGTGCTGCTGTTGAAGAAGGTATCGTACCAGGTGGTGGAGCTACGCTTCTTTACGCTGCGAAAGTACTTGATCAGCTAATGAAAGACACTAAAAACGACGACCAAAAAGCGGGTGTAAACATTGTGAAGAAAGCGCTTCAAGCGCCGATTCGTCAGATTGTTGAAAACTCTGGTTTAGACGGTGCAGTTGTTGCAGGTAAAATGCTTGAATCAAATGACAGCAACTTCGGTTTTGACGCTCAAAACCTTGAGTATGTTGACATGATTAAAGCCGGTATCATTGACCCAACTAAAGTGGTTCGTACTGCGTTGCAAGATGCAGCATCAATCGCTGGCCTTATGATTACGACTGAAGCACTTATCACGGATGCTGAAGATGACGGCAAGTCATCTGGTGGCGCACCTGATATGGGCGGCATGGGCGGCATGGGTGGCATGGGCGGAATGGGTGGCATGGGCTTTTAGTCCACCACTTAACCCAAACCACTAAGAAACAAGGGCTGGAGAGAAATCTCCGGCCCTTTTTCGTTTCATGTTATTAGAATATTCTTATTGCTCAGCAGCAGTATCAGCATCCATTTTAGGCAACGGATTATTAAAC
>JALZUV010000208.1 GCA_023301245.1 Rickettsiales bacterium | reverse complement strand
GCCTGTTTTTCCATTTGCTGCATCAGCCATGGGCCTTCAATCGGGTCAGCAAAACCAGGGTAATTCTCAACATCGGTCGTAATGGTTAGCTGCCCACCTGGTTGCATACCATGCACCATGATGGGTTCGTTACCCGCGCGCGCCGCGTAAATAGCCGCACTACAGCCAGCGGAACCAGAACCAATAACCAAAACGGGAGAATGATGAGTTGTCATAATAATCTTCTTACTCTTTATGTTAAAAAACTCCCCCACTAACCAAGGCTAGCGAGGGAGGATTGCTTAATTGTAATTACAGGTTTTCTGCAAATTTCTTTAGGTAACTAGCAACGCCGCCAGAATCAGCTTTCATGCCTTCATTACCTTTATTCCAACCCGCTGGGCAAACTTCGCCGTGGTCGTTATGGAACTGCAATGCATCCACCATACGAATCGCTTCGTCGATGTTACGACCCAATGGAAGGTCGTTGACCACTTGGTGACGCACCATGAAGTTCTCGTCAATTAAGAATGTACCACGGAAGGCAACGGCATCATTTACAAGAACGTCATAATCGCGCGCGATTTGCTTGGTAAGATCAGCTACTAGCGGGTAACCCACTTGGCCAATACCACCGTCGTTCACGTCAGTGTTTTTCCACGCTAGGTGGCTGAAGTGTGAATCAACCGATACACCCACAACTTTACAGTTACGATCTTCAAATTCTTTCAAACGATTATGGAATGCAATAATTTCTGAAGGACAAACAAAGGTGAAATCTAATGGGTAGAAAAAGAGGATGCCCATCTTGCCACCAAGATATTTTTTCAGGTCGAATTTTTCGTTAATTTCATTATCACCCATTACCGTTGTTGCGGTAAAATTTGGTGCTTCTTTTCCTACTAATACGCTCATCGAGAACTCTCCATTAATTTTGTTATTTTTCGTGGCATAGAGATAGGGCAGATAAGGATAATGTCAACGGTTAGACAAAAGAAAAGGCAGCATTTGCTACTGCAAATACTGCCTTTTCTAAAAAATCTCAAATTCTTCTACCCGACGGGATAACTAAAAGTTATGAAGCCGCCATCAGCGAGTTCAATGACCAACGGTTTGTTGGGGTTTAGTTCAATTGATGCAATAGAGTAAGTTGCTTTAACTCCTCCATTTTTCAACAATTTAATCTCACCCTCTCCACCATTCCATCTAATGAGATACTCTTGATGTGATGAGTAAATATACCCAGACGCTTGAAGGTATTCTCCGTACTGGTTTACGCCTTCTTCGAAGCGCTTAACTGTACCAGAAACCTTATTGAACCTCTCAGAACTCCATCGAGAACCAATCCAGCCCATAGTAGGTGTTGAGGGCTCATCATTTCGCGAATCGGCATTTAGTTGTTTGATTCTAAAAATCGTTTCTGCACTAGCCGAATGGCCGTACCAAACGTTCGGTATCATCCAAACGGATGCTGACTCGTTGCTAATACTAAAAGCTGAATCATCCGCTAAATTAGCGGACATGGTTTCAAATCGCATAGTAGTGGCATCTTCAATTTTCACTTTCGAATACCCACTATCTGCAATAATTACTGTAACCTTTAAAGAGTCATTAACAGCAACTATTGCATAACCGCTTGAATAATGTTCAATGCTACTAACCCTTAATGGATTTAGTCTATGGTCCTTTAGATATAGATCCATACCATAAGTGTCATTATAGATATCGTGTAAGACACCTATGGAGCGTGGGTGTGGCACCGCGCTCTGAGTTAAGGAGGATGATACTTCCGTTTGGACAATATCATTTTTAATTTGAGACTTGTCTTCACCTTTGCAGGAGAAGAAAAAAATGCTCACCAACATAATAAATGTTAGTTGCAAAAAATTTGTGTGTTTCATTTCTGAAATTTTTGAAATCTCCAATGGAGATTTTTAGTGATTAAATAAATTAAAAACAGTTTTACGAGATTATTATAAACATTTTCGCCACTGCTTGTGTGACAGTTTGATGAAGCTTTCAGCTAAATCAACGTCCCGTTTTTTCGGACAATCTCGCTTGCGACCCTACCTGCTTCATCGAGCGCAGCGCCCGTGCTGCCATCGGGGAATATGCCAGCAGTTAGGGGCTTGGCTAAATTGCGGTCGAACAGCGATTGATGAAAGCGCTTTAATTTCGGCGAAATTTTCCCACCACGCGGGGTGAAAATGTAAACAGGCTTGCCCAAGGCACAGGCCTCAGCGCACATGCTCATCGAATCGCCCGTGACGATAATCACCTGCGCTAGTGCTAAATACGCATGATAGGGGTTTGGCACACGGCTTTGCCAAATGAATAATTCATGGTCGACCGCTAGCGATAATCGTAGATAGTCTAACGCTTTTGCATTAGTGCGCGGGCTGGTGGTCACTAATAACGAAGCGCTTTGGCCGCCCTCGCCTAATTCATGCGCCATGTTACTGGCCATCTCACCTAAATCGTGGAAATCCTCAGGCACAAATTGCGCCGACTTTGAATCACCCCCCACTAGCACCGCAATGCGCGGTTGTGCAAGATGGTCAAACTGGCTGCGCCATTTATCGGCCTCATTATTTAAATGTTTAGTGGTGACACCATGCACGGGGCCAATGGTGGG